>NIVA01000174.1 GCA_002254335.1 Bacteroidetes bacterium 4572_114
ACATTTGGGAGGATAGCTGTCAGACAGTTTTAGCTATTAGTCAAATACATAATCCGCTAAATTCAGTTTATTATTTGAAGTATAACTGTCTGACAGCTTTTTAGACCGGACTTAATAATTTCTCATCAATAAACTCAATAATCTGTTTGGTAGCGCCCGTTTTATCTTCAACGTATTGCTTTGCGATATCGGAAGCATTTTTATGAAACTGATCATCGGCAAATAACTTGTTGATGATAACTTGAAATTCCTTATCAGTGGAAATTGTAAAAGCGCCCCCCAGGTCAAGTAGCTCCTTTGCTTCCTGGAACTTCTCATAATTTGGCCCAAAAACCACCGGGTTGCCAAAGGTGGCCGCCTCAAGGATGTTGTGGATGCCAACACCAAACCCACCTCCAATATATGCAACTGCAGCGTACTGGTACAAGTGCGACAAGATTCCAATACTGTCGATGATCAGGATTTTTGCCCTGTCAATATTTTCATCATTGGCTTCCGAAAAGCGGAGGCAATTATCCGGCAACTTGCCAATCAGTGATTCAACGCGTTGGTTGTGCACTTCATGCGGGGCGAATATGAATTTGATACCTTGTGGCTGGCTTTGGATGTACGAAATGATAATTTCCTCATCCTGTGGCCAGGTGCTCCCGGCAAGTAAAATTTTATCTCCTCCACCAAATTTTGCAATCAGTGGAAAACTTTTCTTTTGTTCGGCAACCTGATAAACCCTGTCGAAACGTGTATCCCCGCTAAGGGTGGTTTGATTTATCCCAATATTTTTGAGTAATAATTCAGAAGGTTCGTTTTGCACGAAAAAATGTGTGACCTCTCTCAGCATTTCCCGCTGCCATTTCCCCCACCATCTGAAGAAGCGCTGTCCCGGCCTGAAAATTGCGGAAATCACAATCAGTGGCAAGCCATTCTTTTTTAGCTCTTTAATATAATTAAACCAGTACTCATATTTTATAAATACTGCAAATACAGGATTAACGATCTGTATAAATTTTTTAGCATTGCCGGGCGTATCAATTGGAAGATAATATATCCAATCGGCCCCCTCATAGTTTTTCCTGATCTCGTATCCCGAAGGGGAAAAAAACGTGAGCAGGATTTTAAAGTCTGGGTGCCCTTTTCTGAAAGCTTCAATAACCGGTCGGCCCTGTTCAAACTCACCCAATGAAGCACAGTGGAACCAGGCTATCTCAACATCTGGCGGGATTTCCGATTGTAGCCGGTCAAAAATATTACGCCTCCCCTCAACCCAAAGTTTTGCCTTTGCATTGAACAGGCTGCTAATCCTGATGAGGAAATGATAAATGTGGATGCTTAGGGTGTAGAGTAACCTGAATGTCAGTTTTACCGTTTTCTATTTTTGAAATGTAACTTTTCTTAGCTCCAATTCTACTCGCCAACTCTTCTTGTGTGAGTTTTGCTTGTTTTCTTTCTTCTTTAAGTAACTCGCCTATGACAAATGCCTTGGCCTTTTTTTCAAATTCATCTCGTTTTGAAGCCCCGGGTTCTCCATACTTTTCAGTTAATAGAGATTCGAAAGGTGTTAAATGATTATTCTTTTTCATCGAAATACATTTTTTTTATTTTCAATGCTCTAGTGATTTCAGCTTTTGGTGTCTTTTGAGTTTTCTTTTGAAATCCGTTCATCAAGACTACTACTTTATCTTCATCATAACAAAAGAAAACCCTAAATTATATTACTACCTTGTTTAATTCTTAAATAATACAAATTAGGATAATTTGACGAACCAACAAATTTGCTAGGTATATGCCTGATAAACTGAAGATAATACAATCCCAATTCAATTTTCTCTTGAACTTTTCCTGATTGTTTATCGTAAAAATCCTTAAAATAAGATTTGTAGTAAAATAAATTTCTCCATTTCTTCATTCCACAAAGTTAACTAATTATATAACAAATTCAACAGGCCTTTGTTTCTTTATTATCCGAGATAACTTTTAGAAGGCTTGATCCCGAACTAATTACCCTAACACATTAGCAGCGGTGCTTTAATAATAATAAAAATCATTCGGCATCCGGGTTCGAAATGGGATAACCCAGCCCACTTTTATCCCGTACAGCATATCTAACCGTTTCTTGTCGTCGCGGCGGCCTTCGTCAAAATTCATCGAGCGGCGGTTCATTGTCCACGCTTGCACAAATTCCATCCCGATAAAAAAATTGGCCAGCTTCGACTCCCCGATGTGCATATAGCCCACAAACTGATTGATCTGGAACCCATCGGTAAACCTGTCGTAGCCCTTTTTGTAATCACCGCTGAGTTGTGGGGCCGAGTTGTCGATAACTTCAATCCTTATTTTGTGTTGTAAATAGCCGGCCCCGGCAAGCAACATCAGGCCCGAATTTATATTGGAACCGAATATCGGGATTATTTTCCCCAATTTAACAGATGAGTAAAACCCACGTTCAAACAAGCTCAAATCGGCATATTGCCCCTGTTGGTCGATAATATAACCCTGAGAGGTCAATAGATTTTGAAATAGGCTGTCCTCCTTCATTTTGTTCCCAAAAATAAAATTCACATCTGCACCTATCAGCCAGTTTCCGCCGGTTTTTACCAGAAACCCCGGCCCAATTGTAGAATTGGCCCCAAAGCGGGCAACCATGTCCCCGGCCGGCCATTGGAAGGCATAGGATGGGAAAATCATGGGTATTACTTCAGGCTTGTCCACAGTATCAGCTTGCTGAGAAAAAACACTAAACTGTGCCACTGAAAAAAACAGGCAAGTGAGTATGAGTATTCGTTTTATTTTCATAGTTGGAAAGTTTAACGTAAAGATTGGTGTTTGATTATTACATGTGCCGATTTTTAACTTTCTCATTTTTACTCTTTCCAATCAATCTCTTTTTCCTCTTTGTTCTCTCAATTGCTCAATTTTTTCAACAGATAAATTTGTAATATCAATAATTATCTGATTATCATAACCTTTTTTGATTAATTTGAGGGCAACTTGTTCCAGTCCTTGTTCCAGTCCTTGTTCAATTCCCCGCTCAATTCCTTTTTCCATTCCTTGTAATTCCAATTTCATGGCAGTTGAAACAAATTGTTGTTCTGCTTGCTGTGATATATTTCTCATAGTTTCTAAATATTTATTGGTGTCGATGCTTGTTGCATTTAGCATATATGTTACGATGGTGTCAAAAAACTGCTTTCCTTGTTCGGTTTGTAGTAATTTGTTGAGATCGTTAAAAATAAAACTTAGCTTTTGAATGATTTCTTGTTCGTTAAAAATGTTCTTCATTACAAGAAGACCTATCTGAAGTTCAATGCTTTCAAAATATTCTGCAAGTTCTTTGTCAGAGTAGGTCGATGTATCTATCAATTCGTAATCAAAGGACGGTATGAATTTTTGTAGCTCTTTGTCTATATTATTGAAATAAGCATCAAAAGGTTTGGTCTGCCATTCTTTTTTTCCGTGGTAAAAAATAATTGGAATAACAACCGTAAGGTTTTGATGTTGCTTTATTTGTATCCCCCAAATCCTCAGCATATAACCAAGAAGCTGGAGGTGCGGGAATAGTTCAGGCTGACTCTTATGTTCAAAAAGTAATGAGATTTTTACGTTTGTGCCGTCCCCATACTTGCAATTATAAACTAAGTCGGAATAACTTATGCGCAGATGTTTGTCAAGATATTCTGTTTTGTCGAGTACGAGCGTATCCAATTTCAGGTTTTTAACGATTTCAGGGCTTATTATTTTCGACACAAATTCCCTTACTTCCTTTTTCCTGGAAAACAAACTCTTGAAAAATTTATCATGGGTATTTATTAATTTCTTTTCCACTTGGTTGACATTTATTTTTTACATAATCGGTAATTTCTTTTTCTGGTATCCCAGTTTAATGAAGTACATTTGACAACAAAATTATAAAAAAAAACCATTCTACTTCACCAGTTTGGAAGTATTTTTTATTTCCCCATATTGGTCAACAAGGTATAAATTTTATCTTTGTGCCCTTTATTTTTGTGCAATGCACATAGCATGGTCAATTTGTTATTTTATTGTGATAAAATAGTTGTTGTTCATTAAAATAGTTTTTAAATAATTCAATCATTTAAGCATTAAAGCCCCGCATTGGCGGGATTTCACTACGTTCAACATTAAATAAACATGAAAGAAATTCGTATGGTTGACCTGAGTGGTCAATACCAAAAAATCAAGACTGAGGTAGATAATGCCATTCAGGATGTCATCAACTCAACGGCGTTTATCAACGGGCCGGCAGTAAAAGAATTTCAGGCCGACCTGGAAAAGTACCTGGGTGTAAAACATGTAATCCCCTGTGCCAACGGAACTGATGCCCTACAGGTGTCGATGATGGCTTTGGGCCTGAAGCCCGGTGATGAGGTTATTACAACTTCGTTTACCTTTATTGCAACTGCCGAGGTTGTAGCTTTGCTTGGCCTTGTGCCAATAGTTGTTGATGTTGACCCCGGTACACTTAATATCGATCCCGAAGCTATCAGGCGTGCCATTACACCAAAAACCAAAGCCATTGTGCCGGTGCACCTTTTTGGCCAAAGTGCCGATATGGAGGAAATATTGGACATCGCCAGGGAGCATAATCTGTTTGTTATCGAAGATGTTTGCCAGGCCATTGGGGCAGATTATACATTTAAAGATGGCAGCCGGAAGAAAGTAGGTACGATTGGTGATGTTGCGGGAATGTCGTTTTTCCCGTCAAAAAACCTGGGCTGCTTTGGCGATGGCGGCGCAATTTTTACCAATGACGATAAGCTGGCAGAGCAGTTGCGTGTGGTGGTAAACCATGGGATGACCGTTAGGTATTATCACGATTATGTGGGCGTTAATTCGCGTTTAGATAGCATCCAGGCAGCAATTTTAAAAGTGAAACTCAAATACTTAGACGATTATATCAGTGCACGTCAGGCAGCAGCCGATTATTACGACAAAGCTTTTAAGGATCACCCAAAATTAAAAACCCCTGTACGGGCGGCAAACTCAACCCACGTTTTTCATCAATATACTTTGGTTACAAATGATTTGGACCGTGATGAGATGCAAAAATTCCTGATGGCAAAAAAAGTCCCGGCAATGATTTATTACCCTGTAGCGATGCACATGCAGAAGGCTTACCAGGACCCGCGTTACAAAGAAGGTGATTTCCCGGTTACCGAACACCTGACAAAACACGTAATCTCACTCCCCATGCACACCGAACTGGATGAAGAACAATTGGAATATATAACCTCCTCAGTTTTGGAATTTGCAAATCGTTAAACCATGGAGAAGGATTATTTTGCACACGAAACGGCAGTGATTGACGAAGGTTGTGAAATTGGAAAAGGAACTAAGATATGGCACTTTTCGCATATCATGACCAACTGCAAGCTGGGTAAAAACTGTAACATCGGCCAGAATGTAGTTGTTTCGCCAGAAGTGGTGCTTGGTAAAAATGTGAAGGTACAAAACAACGTCTCGATTTATACCGGAGTGATTTGTGAAGATGATGTATTTCTTGGCCCTTCGATGGTTTTTACAAACATTGTCAATCCCCGCAGTGCTGTAATCCGTAAGGGGGAATATGTGCGTACAATTGTAAGAAGGGGAACTTCCATCGGGGCAAATGCTACCATTGTTTGTGGACATGATATTGGTGAATTTGCTTTTATTGGGGCAGGTGCCGTAGTTACCAAAGAAATCCCGGCCTATGCACTTGTTGTAGGAAACCCGGCAAGGCATATTGGCTGGATGAGCGAATTCGGCCACCGATTGCATTTTGATAAAGATGGGATTGCCCAATGCCCGGAAAGCAAGGAGAGGTACGAGTTGAAGGAGGGGAAGGTTGGGAAAGTAGAGTAGGTGGAAAGATGGAAAGATGGAAAGGTGGAAAGGTGGAAAGGTGGAAAGGTGGAAAG
>NIVA01000175.1 GCA_002254335.1 Bacteroidetes bacterium 4572_114
CCCTACTCTATTTAGCAAAACACTAATTGCCCTTGTAAATGATGTTCTATCGAAAAATGAATTATCAAAAAAACTAGGCCAAAAATCAATTTCCGGACAGTTGAACAAAACAATTGTAAATTTGCTAAATAGTCAACTGGTCTTACGGACAATACCCGATAAACCAACCAGTTCAAAACAAAAATATAAGATTACTGAAAAGGGAAATATTTTCCTGAAATTACTTAGACACAAAGAAGGGACATCAAACAAACCTTAAAACCTACAATTTACCCTCTATGCTAAAAAAGACAAAAATCCCCCACACCTACGTCATTGTATTTGCCATAATAGTATTTTCTGCCGTGCTTACCTGGGTACTTCCGGGCGGGGAGTTTGAAAGGCATACCGTAATGGTTGGCGAAACCGAACGTGAAATTATAAAAAGCGAATCCTTTAGTTACATCCAAAACCAGCCCCAGACATGGGAGGTTTTTTCCGCCCTTTTTGATGGTTTTGTCGATAAGGCCGACATCATAGCTTTTATCCTCCTTATTGGCGGGGCTTTTTGGGTTATGAACAACAGTAGGGCCATTGATGTTGGGATTTATTCTTTTCTTAAATTCACCAAAAAACTGGAACACAATAAAGTATTGAAATATCTTGGTGTTGACAACGTGATAATAACCTTGATAATGATAATGTTCAGTGCCTTTGGTGCCATTTTTGGCATGAGCGAAGAGACCATTGCCTTTATCATCATCTTCGTCCCGTTGGCCATCACCATGGGCTACGACTCCATTGTGGGTGTGTCGATGTGCTTTATGGCTGCCGGCCTGGGTTTTGCCGGGGCATTGCTCAACCCCTTCACAATAGGCATTGCACAGGGCCTCTCGGACCTGCCACTTTTTTCTGGTATCGAATACCGCTTTTTCTGCTGGATCGTGATCAATGCAATCGGAATTGCATGGATATTAAGATATGCATCCAAAGTAAAAAAAGATCCCAAATCTTCACCGGTTTACGAAGAGGATGGATATTGGAGAAAAAAAGGCGATGCCGAAGATATTGAAAACATAACTTACAAAACTACAAAATCGGCCTGGATTACCTTTGCGGCCATCTTTATAGTGATGCTGATATATTCGATACTGATGCCGCTAACAACATTAAAGGTAGGTAATTCATCAGCAACTTTACCGGTTAACCCGGTGCTGACAGCGGTATTTCTAATAACAAGTATTTTATCCCTCAGGAAATCGGCCCACTTTTTTGTGTTGAACCTGCTGATGTTTACCATACTTTACCTGATAGTTGGGGTGATGGGGTATGGCTGGTATGTTATGGAAATTGCCACGCTGTTTTTTGCCATGGGCATTGCTGCAGGTACGGCCATGGATTATTCGCCCAACAAAATCACAAACCTGTTTATTGAAGGCATGAAAGACATACTGTCGGCAGCCATGGTAGTGGGGCTGGCCGGGGGCATTATAATCATTTTGCGAAACGGCCATATTATCGACACCATACTACATTCCATTGCCGGGTCGATGGGAGATATGGGGGAAATTGCTTCCGTAGGGATGATGTATGTTTTTCAAACAATCATCAATGTTATGATCCCCTCCGGTTCGGCAAAAGCTGCCCTTACCATGCCCATCATGTCGCAATTTTCCGACCTGATAGGCGTGTCGAGGCAGGCAACCGTAATGGCCTTCCAGTTTGGCGATGGCTTTACAAACATGATCACACCCACTTCGGGTGTATTGATAGGAGTGCTTGGCGTGGCAAAAATACCTTACGACAAATGGGTAAAATGGATAACCCCGTTTATGATCGTTCTGATCATCCTGGGGTTCCTGTTACTTATCCCTACTGTTTTGATGGAACTGAATGGGTTTTAATCTTTTTTGGATAGGCCTTTCAGGGCCTGAAAGACCTGAAAGGGCCAAAGGGAAATCGGTAAATGCCGAAAACCATATATAATTATATAGTCAAACATCGGTAGTTTTTATATTTTGGCAAAGTGAAATCATTGGTCACCTTCATATTCATTCATCAGCCTTCAATCTTAGGATGCAAGACTTCTTTGGTGTTTACCGAAAGTTTGAAGAATATAAATAGTTGGGTTTATGCGAAAGGCATATTCCCGCTGCACCTTCAATGTTGAAACCTACAAAAACCGGTGCAATTGAAATTAACCAGAACAGCCGGCATGAGACAACTACAAACGGAAAGCCCGCCTGTCCGCCCGTGCCGGTACGGACGGGAATGACGTAGTCGGGCAGGCCCGGTTCAGCCGCCCTAAAAATAAATAACATTCTATCAATTTAAATTAACTTCGCAGAACTAATCTTATCGTTATTATGGCCAAAAAGAAAAAAGAACCAAAAAAGAAAAAGCCAAAAATAGGCCGCAAGGCTTTGGTGGCAGGGATTTTAAATGTGTTTACCGAAAACCCGGTGGCAACACACAATTACAAACAAATTGCCTTTGCGGTTGGCGCCAGGGACCAGGCATCCAAAAACCTTGTAAAGCAAATCCTGGATGAGCTGATAAAAAAAGAAGAATTGAAGGAATTCCGCAGGGGAAAATATAAGATCAATCCAGAGAAATTTCACGAACACGTGGGCAGGAAATCAACTATTACCGGACGGGTGGACATGAAACGGACCGGAAAAGCCTATATAATTTCCGATGAATTGGGTGAAGATGCATTTATTGGCCCAAGCCACACCGGACAGGCCCTGCATGGCGATACTGTTAAGGTTCAGCTATTTCCCAGAAGAAAGGGGCACAAGTTAGAGGGCCGGATAGTAGAAGTGATAAAACGGGCGAAAACACGCTTTGTGGGGACTATCGCCAAATCGGCAAAGTTTGCGTTCCTCATCCCCGACAACCCATCCGTGCCGGTGGATATTTTTATCCCCCTTGCCGGCCTTAAAAATGCAAAACACGGACAAAAGGCTGTTGCGAAAATGACCGAGTGGCCCGAACATTCTAAAAACCCATTTGGTGAGATTGAGGAGGTATTGGGCAGGCCGGGGGATAATGAGGTGGAAATGCAGAGTATCCTGGTTGAATACGATTTCCCTTTGTCGTTCCCTAAAAAGGTTGAAAAAGAAGCCGAAAAGATAAAAAGGGCCATTCCTGCAAGTGAGATTAAAAACCGACGGGATTTCCGCGATGTAACAACTTTTACCATAGACCCTGCCGACGCAAAAGATTACGACGATGCCATTTCGTACCGCAAGCTCCCAAACGGAAACCACGAGGTGGGCGTACACATTGCCGATGTATCTTATTACGTAAAACCAGGTACTGCCATTGATGATGAGGCTTTTGACCGCGGCACATCCATCTATTTGGTTGACCGTGTAATCCCCATGCTGCCCGAGGTGTTGTCCAACAATGTTTGCTCGCTCAGGCCAAATGAAGATAAACTTTGCTTTGGGGCTATTTTTGAATTGGACGAAAAAGCTAAAGTGATAAGCGAATGGTTTGGAAAAACCATCATCAACAGCAATCGCAGGTTTTCGTACGAGGAAGCCCAAAAGGTTATCGAAGACAAAAAGGGCGACCTTGCCCGTGAGGTTGAAATACTTTATGGCTTATCGAAAAAACTAAAAGAAGACCGTTTTAAAAAAGGTTCGATCAATTTCCACACCGAAGAGGTGAAGTTCAAGTTAGACGAAAAGGGGAAACCTATCGGGGTTTATGTAAAAGAGCAAAAGGAAGCCAACTGGATGATCGAGGATTTTATGTTGCTGGCCAACCGGCGGGTTGCCGAACGGATTGGCAGAAGGCGGGGCCGGGTTGAACCAAAGACCTTTGTTTACAGGATACATGCGGAGCCTTCACCGGAAAAGTTGAGCCAGTTTGTCCAGTACGTCGGGAAGCTGGGCTACCAAATGCGGCTGGGCACCGAGCGCAGCCTTGCCAAATCTTTTAACGACCTTTTTAGCCAGGTGCATGGCAAAGGCGAGGAAAACCTCATAGAAACCCTGGCCGTACGAACCATGGCCAAAGCCGTTTACTCAACTGAAAATATCGGCCACTATGGCCTGGCGTTTCAATATTATACCCATTTTACATCGCCCATCCGGCGTTACCCCGACCTACTGGTGCACAGGCTCCTGGAAGCTTATTTAGATAAAAAACCTTCGGTAAACAAAGAAGAATACGAAGCTATATGCCTGCACTCATCGGGCATGGAACGTAAGGCAGTGGAAGCCGAGCGTGCATCCATCAAATATAAGCAGGCCGAATATATGTCGGATAAAATTGGGCAGGAGTTCGACGGCCTGATATCGGGGGTTTCCAAATACGGGATTTTTGTGGAGGTGAAGGGCAACAAATGTGAAGGCATGGTAAGGCTCACCGACCTGGATGATGATTTTTACTACTTAGACGAAGACAACTACCGCGTAATCGGCCATCGCTACGGGCAGGAATATAAGTTGGGCGATCCGGTAAGGATAAAGGTAAAACACATCGACATCCGCAAGAAACAGTTGGATTATGATTTGGCTTGATCGGGGTTTTTTGGGGCGGCTGAACCAGGCTTTCCGTTTGTAGTTGTCTCATGCCGCATTTCAACAAGCTACCACTCCAATCCCTGCCGCATCTAATTCCCTAAACGGCTCCATACACACCCATACCGGCTAACTTCGTTTCGCTTGCTTCGCCCAGGAATAACAGAGAGCTATGTTTTGCATTTGTTATCACGATATTATCAGCACTAAACAAGATGGCCGTAATTTATTGTGTCGGTCAAACTATTTCGTCTTTCACTATAATTTTTGGGTTCAGTCAAAAAAGCAAATATTTGGGTGAATAGCTGTCAGACAGTTAAGTTAATAGTCAGACATAAAATACTTTAGCTTCAGTGTTTAATTTAGAAGACAACTGTCTGACAGCTTTTTAGACCGGACTAATTTTTGTTTGCGGAAAACTACAAAAATCAACGACCCACATCCGGGGCATTGTGTACAGACATCAACGACCCACATCCGGGGCATTGGTATTTTTCCTGCTGGTTTTGAAGAAAGATTTCGATGCCTGAATTTTTTATTTCGTTGAGGTTTTCTACCATGCCCATATCAAATCTCTTCCTATAATTACCATCCAATCTTTGCAATGCCCCACATGGAAATTCATCGCACTCGAAGCAAAACTGCACCTCTTTGTTCATCAGCTTTGTGCAGCGCTTTATTAAAAATGCACATTGTTTATTACGGGGCCGGCACCCCACACAATGTGTTATCTTGTACCTAACTTGGGTGTGTTGGTGATAAAGGCACGATATGCGCCACAAATGCCACAGTTCATGCCGCAGGGGGCAATCAGCTCAGAGGATATAATTTCGGCCATAAAATCTTCTCTGAAATTAAATTTACTTACTCAAGTACAATCCTGTTTTCGATTCTTAGGACATAACCAGTATCTTCAAAAAAATGATTCATATAACCTGCTGGATTTCTAATAAGTTTGCGAATAGCTCATTACTTTCCCCAAGCCTTTCATTTAACTGATTTTCATCAGATGGAAGCCCGTCATAATTCTCTAACAATGTTATATTGCCAGTCTGTTCATTTAATTCGTATATCGCAACATCTATCGACGGCACCATTGATTTGTGAGGAACTATTTTATTCATTTTTGCAAGACTGGGACCTTTCTTTTTATCAGGTAAATTCGTCAGTTTATTGAATAAATATTCAGCTTTTACAGTTAGAGTTAAATAATTTATCAAATACGGGCTATGTGTTGTTATTATCAATTTATTGTTTTTATCCCTGTTATTAAATTCCATTAAACTATTTAATAGTTGCCGCTGCGAACCTGGAAACAAATTCTGTTCAGGTTCTTCAACAATATTTATAAAAGATGAATAAGTAAATTTAGCCGACAAAAACTCAAGTGATGCTTGCTTTACATCATCTGAAATATTTGGGTTAGAAAGAATTTGTTCAATCTCTTTTCGGATTCTTTTTTCTTCATCAATACTTATATCTTTAACCGTATTATCATCCTTTTTTATTAATGGACCAGCTAAAAAACTGCTCACTATATACAGGGGCACAAACGATTGAAAACCACTTGACGCTTCAGAAAGTTTAACTTTGTAACCTTCACCTATAATCCAGGAAAGCTTATTAAGTTTTTGATATTCAAATTTTACTTTATTGATAGGTAATTCAATTTGTCCTTTCAATTCTCCTATGGCATTTATAAATTCATCAGAAAATGTGTACAGCGTACTTGGTAAACCTTTCAAGGTATTTACGTATTGTCCTTAAAATAATTTACAATGTTTTGATACGAACAATGCTTTTTAAACCGGTTGTTGGTAGATAAATCTTTTTCGCTAAAATCTCCTTTACTAAAGATTTTTCAATCCAGGACATTGATGAAATTAGTTTTGCGACAGTGCTTTTGCCTGAACCCTGATTACCGATAAATACAGTTACTTTTTTAATATCCATCCATTCGTTTCCGTTGGCATTTTTAAAGCCGCCTTTAATTGGTCCGAAATTCTTAATTTTAATCTTATTCATTATTAAAATATTTATTTCACAAATTTACATCTTTTGTTTTTATTCATCCCGCATTTGCTATTTGCCCGGTCATTAATTACAATTTAATTAAGTTTGCACCCTAAAAAATTACACACTCAATTAGTGTTGTTTTTTTCAACTAAATGGCATTTTAGGATGTTGTGCCGGGGAGAGTGGAAAGGTGGAAGACTGGAACAATGGAAAGGTGGAAGATTGGAAAGATGGAAAGGAAAGACGGAAAAATGGAACCTGTGGAACAGTGGAACAATCGTTACCAAACGAATAGGGGATACTTTTCATTATTCCGGTTTTCCATCAATACCAGTATGCACAACTTTTTAGAAAATGAATTATCATTATAAAATATGTTTTAAAAGAGAGTAATATCAGCATGGCAGAAAAAGAAATACCGGAGTCGATAGAAGGACAGGAAGAGGTGGAAATGACCTTTTGGGACCACCTGGAGGAGTTGCGCTGGCATTTGGTGCGTTCCATTGCTGCCGTAATCATCCTGGCCATTGTTGCCTTTGTAAACCAGGACTTCGTTTTCAATCAGGTGATCCTGCCCCCAAAGTCCTCTGATTTTATTACCAACCGGTTGCTCTGCGATTTTGGTCATTTTCTTTCAAGCATTTGGAGCTTTTTTTCGGCGGACGCGCTCTGCATCGAAAATTTCAACCTGAAGTTGATCAACATCAAAATGGCCGGGCAATTTCTTATACACATGTACACCTCACTTTTTGCCGGGATAATTGTCGCCATTCCCTATATCATTTGGGAGATTTGGCGGTTTGTGAAACCGGCTTTGCACCCATACGAACAGTCCCATGCCCGTGGTGCGGTTTTTTGGAGCTCGTTCCTCTTTTTAGTAGGGGTGCTTTTTAGTTATTTCCTTATCGTTCCGTTGGCGGTAATGTTTTTGGGGTCGTACAATGTGAGCGCAACTGTTGAAAACCAAATTGCACTTACCTCCTACATCAGCACGGTAGTATCGCTGACATTTGCCGTGGGGATAGTTTTTGAACTGCCTATTTTTGTGTTTTTCCTCACAAAAGTTGGGGTGCTTACCCCGGCATATATGCGGAAAAACCGCAAATATATGTTAGTAATCGTTTTGATCATCTCGGCCATCATCACCCCTGCTGATGTATTTAGCCAGGTTTTGGTGGCCCTGCCCCTATTTGGTTTATACGAAATCAGCATCCTTGTTTCCGACAGGGTTTATAAGAAGCGGCAGGAGGGGCTGGCGGGGTGAGTCAGTGCAGGTAATTCAGGGCGTGACTTGGAGTCACACCCTGAATGGCCCGGTTAAAATGCCTAAACAAACCTAACAGGTTTTTGAAACCTGTTAGGTTTCACATCACCTCTGGGGCACTCCTGAGTATGTATTCAGAACGTGACTTGATGTCACGCCCTGAGCCGTAAATTCAGCGACAGAGTGGCGAAATATTTATAGAAACAAAATGGTCAGATGTCCCTAAAGGTGCAGAGCACCGGAATATTTATGTAGCTGAGGTAATATTACGGTGCTCTGCACCTTCGTTTCTTCCGTGGGTTCCATTTTATTCACGGGGTGACCTGGAGTCACCCCGTGAATGACCCGTTTGGCTTTATTCACGGCGTGACTTGAAGTCACACCCTGAATTGGCCTGGCGTTGGTTTCAAATCAAACAAACCTAACAGGTTTTGAAAACCTGTTAGGTTTTATCTTCAAATCACCTCAAACGGAATTTCTATCACCACCTTAGTGCCGGAAGCTTCACCCGATTCATCCTTTAGGTCGATGATGTTGAGGTGTATCTTTCGCTTCTTTTTCCTGTTCAACACATTAAAACGCTCTTGTGTAATCCCGGTGGCCATGGATTTGTGGGTGGGATCATGTGCTTTTAGATTTTCCTGGGCCTGATGGCGGCCAATGCCATCATCTTCAATTTCCAAAACAAGTGTTTCGTTTTTCTTGATGAAGCGCACCTCAATATTCCCCTTGACTTCTTTGGATTTGAGTCCGTGCTCGATGGCATTTTCGATAAAGGGCTGTGCCAGCATGGGCGGAATTAATGTGGCTTCCACATCAAGAGCATCATCAACCGAAACATTAAAATTGATCATCTCGGGATAGCGGATTTTTTGCAGGGTCAAATAATTTTCGATCGTATTGATTTCGTCTTCCAAAGTAATGGTTTCCGCCGCCGAACTATCAAGAATATTGCGGACAAGTTTTGAAAACCGCGCCAGGTATTTACTTGCCTTCATCGGTTCTTCATTGATAATGGAATAGTTGGATGTTTTGCTGGTTAGTTTTGATGCGGTTTTGCCTGAAAAACAAGGTGGCAAATAAAATCAATAAAATGATTAATGCAATCAGACCATAAAGGAAAATACTGTTTTGCCGGATACGGTATTGTTGAAGTTCGGTTTGTTGTTCGAGCATGCCGATTTGTTGGCTTTTTCTTTCGGACTCGTAGGCAATTTCCAAACCTAACAGTTGCTTATCGGCGGCTATCTGGTTCAAGGTGTCGGAATAAGCATGGTAAATTTTATAGTATTTCAACCCTTCGGCGGGCTTTCCTGAAATTTCCATCAATGTGCTCAGCTTCAGGTAAAGCTCGCACAGCCCCCTTTTTGATTCAATCCCTAGTATGTCACCGGTCATATTCCTGACATCTAAATCCCAATTATTTACTGGTGCCCGTTTGTAGGCCTCATCCAGAAACCCCTTTCCTGTTGCATTTACTTTTA
>NIVA01000017.1 GCA_002254335.1 Bacteroidetes bacterium 4572_114
AAAGATATGTTCGGGCAATTTTAGGGTTTTAACTTTTAATGATCTTTCGCAGGATGAGGATGTCCGTGATTTATCAGGATTAAATGCCCTGATCATATATGTATATGTAACACCGTCAATAAGACTTTGATGGACAAAAGTTGTATCTTGGGATGAGGTCTCGCCGGCTTCATAAAATGGGCCGTTGTTCTCTTTGGCCAGTATTTGATATCCGGTCAACTCTGGTATCATGTTAAGATATGGGGTCCAACTGAGCTTAATCGAATTGTTGCATTTATCGAGTTCAGGTTTTCTAAGGTATATCGTCCTCAATGTTTTTGACCAATTAGAATTATTAGGGTTCCCGGTCCAGGATGCATACAGCTTATAAGGAGGGTTTTCCTCACAGGCATTAACAGTACTGTCGTAATAAAAAGTACTGGTCGCGCCCCAAACGGTATCAATTTCTTTCCAGTTATAAATAAACCCATCAAAGGAAAACTTTAAAATTGGATATCCTAAAGTATTATCAGTATTTGGGAACCATGCAATTTTTGGGCTTCCATTATAAATACTAATTGAATCAACCTGGGGTGTTTGTAGTTGGGCAAATAAATTGCCGTGGAAGAGATGGAATATAATCCATAAAATGAAAACTATTCCCGGCCTCGTATGTTTGAATAATCTTGTCATGCTTTTTATTAATTCCATCATTGAGTTTGGTCTAATAAGCTGTCAGACAGTTATCCTTTAAATTATACAATGATGTTAAAATATTATGTGTTTGGCTCTTAGCTAAAACTGTCTGACAGCTAATCATCCAAATCATCAAACGGACTTCGTCCGTCCGTCTGGATTTCCAAATTGGTATTCATTACCAAATTTCCAAATTAACCCATCGTCCCATCTTTCCCCACCACCAACCTGATAATGGATTCCGGTTGTAGGTAATTAACGGCCAAATCACGGATTTCTTCTGTGGTAATGTTTTTTATGGTTTTCAGGTATTCAGAATAATAACCCATGCTTAGGTTGAAGGTGTGGACGCCTTTAAAAAGTTCAGCCAGGGCAAAAGGGCCATCCGCACTTCTCAGGAAATTCCCGGCCATATAATTTTTTACCAGTTTCAATTCTTCTTCGGGGACCAATGAAGAACGTAGCTTTTCAATTTCAATAAAAATTTCATCCAGGGCCTTTTGGGTTACTTCGGTGCCTATCTCCGAAGCGATGTAAAACATGCCTCCATGCTTTAACGAAGCAATCCCGGAACCAATGCCATAAGTATAACCTTTGTCCTCACGGATATTGGTCATCAGGCGCGAACCGAAATACCCTCCCAAAATGGTGTTCAGCACTTTAAATTTCAGATAATCGGGGTGTAGTTTATTAAACATCGGCTTGCCCAACCGGATCGCCGATTGCAACGTCCCCTTCTTTTCAATAAAATGTGATAGTTGCCTGGCAGGTTCAATGCTTGTGGTTTGGGCCGCTTCAGTTTTTCTATTTATGTGGTGCTTACCAAAATATTGGTTCAGTTTTTTTAGGATATTATCGGGCATCTTGCCGGATACAATAATTGTAAATTCAGTGTCCCGGTACCTCTCTTCAAAGTACTGTTTAAGGATTTTCTTTTCGATGTTTTGATAATCCCCCATTTTGGCAATCTTGCCATAGGGATGTTTTTCACCAAATATCAGGTTCGAAAACTTTCTCCCGGCAATAAAACTCACTTTTTCCATATTCACCAGATATTCCT
Source organism: Bacteroidetes bacterium 4572_114 (assembly GCA_002254335.1). GTDB lineage: Bacteria > Bacteroidota > Bacteroidia > Bacteroidales > 4484-276 > 4484-276. The sequence continues at coordinate 1,736 of NIVA01000017.1, forward strand.
GACGTTGCTTCTTAACGATGACCTGGACTTCATCATCCGGAAATGAAGGTTTTATGGCCACTTCGTAAAGCACCGGAAGTAACTTATCCAAGTGCTTGTTCAGGCTGTAAAGTGATATGTTTGCCCGGTCTTTGTCGATGTTGACCTTTAAATGCGCACCATAATAATCGAAGGTTTCGGCAATCGACTTTGAGTTGAATGATTCAGTGCCTTCCCGGAGGCATTTATTAGTGAAATATGCTTGTAAAGGCTGCGGTTGGTAAAATGACCCCGCATCAAAAACAAGCTCAACCCGCGACAGTTCCTGGGTCCCGGCATCAATCAGGTAAACCGGGACACCATTGTCCAGGGTGTGTTTTTTTGGCTGCTGAAGTTTTATTTCACCAATAGATTTTAATGGTGGTTGTTTTTTTCTAAGATCGCTTTTTATCATTGTGGTTACTTTATTTTAATTGTTTTCATGAAAAACATTTTCTAATTCCCTACATTTCAGACCCCCGCTTTCTGACCCCCTCTAACTCCCCCTTGAGGGGGAGAACCCCACCACCAGTGCTGCTGCTGTGGTTTATGTGCAGGAATTCATCCGGTCGAACGTGAAAAACCCTACCACCCCAGCAACTGCACTAACCACTGTACTGGCCTGTGCGGTGGCACTCCCTTCCCTTTCAGGGGAACCCCGAAAGCTTTCGGGGGGGATGGGGTCATTTTGCTCTATAAAACAAAGTGCTACAGTTCTCCGGCCTAAATACATTTGCAGCAGTATCAAGTATTTTTTCGGGGGTTACTGCCTGGTATTTCCCGGCTTCCAGGTTTACATTTTCGGCATCCCCGGCCAATTCGGCAAAAGCCAGGTTCATGGCTTTGTCGAGCACGTTCATTTCCGAAAATACCAGGGTTGACTCCACCTTGTTTTTTACTTTTTGCAACTCCTTTTCGTCAATCATTGAAGTCCTGATTTTGTCTATTTCGTTATTGATGGCCGCTTCGGCATCTTCCGGTTTTATGCCTTTCAGCAGATTTCCCGAAACAACAAAAAGCCCTTTGTCCATGCTGCCCATAACAAATGCATTGATCTCGCTAAACAGGTTTTTGTTTTTTACCAGCTCGTAGTACAGCCTCGAAGAATTTCCGTTGCCAAGCATGTCCGAAAGTAAATCGGTGGCATGGTAGGCCTCATCGGTACGGCTGCACATGTGCCAGCATTTATACACGGCATCCAGCGGTACGTCCCTTTCAACTTCCATAAACCGGGCTTCCTTTTGTACCGGTTCAACCGGGATTTCCCTTTTGTTGTTCCCGTTATTTTCTGTCGGGCCAAACCATTTTTCTGCCAGCTTTTTTATTTCGTCCACCTCCACATCGCCCGAAACCACAAGTATCGCATTGTTTGGATTGTAATACTTCCCGTAAAATGCTTTAACATCTTCCATTTTTGCATTGGTGATGTGCTCTATCTTTTCCCCTATTGTGGGCCACTTGTAAGGATGTACTTTATAAGCCAGCGGCCTCATCAACAACCAAACATCGCCATAAGGCTGGTTAAGATGGGTTTGCCTGAACTCTTCTGAAACAACATTGCGTTGCACTTCAAGGCTCTTTTCAGAAAAAGCCAGTTTGTACATCCTGTCGGACTCAAGCCAGAACGCAGTTTCCAGGTTTTGCTTTGGCAGGGTGAGGTAATAATTTGTTACATCGTTGCTGGTGAAGGCATTGTTTTCGCCACCGGCTTTTTGCAGCGGCACGTCATATTTGGGGATGTTCACCGATCCGCCAAACATCAGGTGTTCAAACAAGTGTGCAAACCCCGTTTTACCAGGGGTTTCGTCCCGGGCACCTACGTCATACAAAATATTCATGGCAACAATCGGCGTAGAAGCATCCTGATGGACGATAACCCTTAGCCCGTTGTTCAATGTAAACTTTTCAAAATTTATCATATTTAATTTTCGTTCTTATTAGTTTTTTCATTATATCACATAAATCTAATTCATTTTCATAATCTATTACAGAAATTTAACATCCAGAGGCAGTTGTTGAGTATTCCGAATCTTTTTTCCGTAAATAGAAAATGGGTTTTTCTTTTGCAAACTATCAATCTCTTTGTTAAATTGTTTTCTATTAGAATAACTTATTGCAAAATATGCTTTCTTCATTTTATGCTATGTTTAATTTGCCAACAACGGTCACGTATCTGAAAAGCTGCCGATTTCGAAGCTCAAAACTTTCAAGTTGCAATGAAGTTGAAACGGGCTACAAATCTTGAGTTTACTACTATTTCGGCAATATTTTTTATACTTGTTGGCAGCTGGTGTTGTTTATATTTCATTCTTAAACTGTTATTTTGACCATAAATTTCACTGTCAAATTGCAATTGTTTAAAGCTCAATTATTTCTTTTAATCAAGATGAAATATATCTCCAATTTGAATTTAAGTTTACTGTCCTTATCAAAAGGGTATAATCAGAAAATTTCAACTTGGTATTTCCCGTCAATACCTGTAATGTGCAGCGTGCCAGATGTTGGGTTTTGGTAAGGATTTATCCTGTTCGGGCAGATTGTATTTAGCTTGAGTGGCGACAGGACAACATCAGTTACAACAGAGATGCCTTCTTGCGAAAAAGTATTTCCATCCCGATAATCAGGATCAAAGGTTAACTCAAGATTAAACCAGGTGTCATCAGATGGACGGTATAACTTGTACGAAATATTCTCTCCATTTATCATCCCGTCTGTTGTTTCCGTATAAGGATCATCGCCGTAAATTGTTAGTGAAATATTCTTATCCTGTCCGTAAATTACAGTTTGGCCCGGGCAAACCGAAAGAGGGTTAAATGCGCCAATAACATCACCTTTTTTTAATCCCGAAATTGAATTACCGGTAAAAGCCAATATATGTGATGATGGGGTTGGCACGGTTTGGCCGAAAGGTGAACCATAGGTTTCCACCGGTTTTTCTTCAAGTAAAACCCCATCCGAAAAAGCCGGATAGGAAATTGATGTTTCTGCGGTACAGTAAACAAAATATGCCTGGCCCGGAAGTAAAAGTGAAAGTGTATTTATCCCCATCTCTTCCCAGAATACTTTGCTGCCCGCCACTTCTTTAACAATCATGATGTCATCGTTCAACCCGAAAATAAATTCACAAGAAACAGGGTTTTTGCTCAGCATGGGAGCCAAATTCCAACCTTCCGACAAAGGCACATTAATATCCTGCAAATAATCACCACAAAAACCCATCAACATCGGCTGTGCCATTTTTATACAATATCCTGAATAAATATCCCACGCGGCTGTTGGGATCAGGTTGCCACCAGGATAGTAAATGCTGCCATCGAGGTTATAGAGGATCAAGAGTTGATTTTCGATACCTGAAAACATTTCCGGGATATCCTGGCTTACCGGCATCAAAAAACTTGATATGCCCGACCAACCAATAGGTAAATCCACAACTTGTGAAGGCAGTACTATAATAATAAAGGTGATGTCATTTGCGCACAAAGTAAGTGGGTTAACATAGTGATAATTTATTTCGTGTTCCCCTTCTCCTGCAATATCAGGATAAAACCAACCGTCCTCAACGCCGGGGCCTGAATATTCACCACCAGCAGGGCTACATTCATTTAATTGGTGGGGAGGTGAATTGTGGCAGAATTGATCAATCCCATTAAATGTTAACACCGGCAAAGGCCGGAAGGTGATTTTCATTTGGTGTGAGGTTGCACCCGTGCACGGGGGAATGGAAAATCCTGTAAGGGTAAGGGTAACGTTCCCTGTAGCGAGGTCGTTGGCCCCTGGCCAATAAATGGTTTCCGGTGCTGTTGCATCTTCAAAAGTACCATCGCCGGATGTGGCCCATTCAAATTGTTCGGAATATGAAGTAGTTCCGAATATCTCAATTTCAATCACATCCTTGCAATATGCGGTATTCGGGCCTGCATAAACAACCGGAAGATGGGAAAAATATACCGTCACGGCATCACTCAAAGTATTGCCCGCCCCATTACTTACTTCTAAGGTCAGCTCCACAAAACCATTTGATATATCGCCCGGCCCCGGGGTAAATACCGGATTTAAAATCGTGTCAACGCTAAACCTGCCATCTCCGCTTGTAACCCATAACAGGGACTGATAATTGGCGGCGGCAGCATTCATGGTTGGTGGATCATTTTCACAAACCTCCATATCCTGCCCGGCATAACAAGTCATAGTTTGCAAGGCCATTGGCGGGAAAATGATAAAATCAATCCAGGCGCAATCACCTCCATTGGATACGGAATAATCTTTTTCGTACGACCATTTAAAGGTATGCTCCCCGGCCTGTACATCGAAGGTAGCTTCGGCCCAGCCAACTTCTCCTTCCCAGGCCCCTTTCTCATTACCATCAATATAAAATCTCAAGAAATCGTAGGTAGCTTCACTCGAAACCTTGTAATAAAAACTTATCTGCCCATCAGCAAATACATCAATGGTGAGGTGGGCGTGGCTGCTTTGATAATCATCAACATCACCTGATTTCATACAATAAATGCCTTCGTAAGGATTTTCTGTGTCAATGGACCAATCTGCATCGCCGCTAAACCCCCAGTCGTACATATCAAAATTTCCACTCTCGAAATCTTCAAAAATCATCCCGATAGTTGCCACAAAGCTATCGTTGGCCGAGAAACCATAATCCGCCACTGCGCTTACATTAAAAGTTGTGGTATGCGAAATGGGCGTGGATCCATCAATGGTGATCCCGAACTGGGCCGTAACTGTTCCGTACCCCGGCAATTCATCTTCCGTAAAACTTGCCTCGTTAACAGTAATATAAGGATCGGGGTTTTCAAACAAAAGCTCAAGGTTATAGGCAGTCCCCCCACCATAATTTTTCAGGTCAACATAAACCTGGACAGTTTCCCCCGGTTCAAGATACCCGTTATTGCCATCATCAAAAGTTATTCCTGCAAACTGAAGGTCAGGTGAGTATGCTTTCAGGTAAATATGGCTTTCATAAGTTTCGGCTTCAGCCTCAATTGCCGTGGCAAAGATGATGTCATGGTTATTTGGTACTTCCAGCGAAACATCAAAGGCAAATGCATCTTCAAATACAATGGTTTCACCCGGGCCGAAAGTTGCCAGGGCTTCGGCATCATCGGTGAGTGTAACATATTCGTCCTCTATTGAAATTGTCATTTCCGTGGCATCTATCGCCTCACCGCTGATGTTTTGCAATTCTATTGTCATGCCCACACTTTCACCATACTCAATAATGTTGTCGTTACCTGCGGCCACAGTTACCTCCCTGATGACAATACTATTGATGCCATCGGTAAAGAAAGGCAGTGTTTTGGTGCTCCATAACCCGTTTACATCCTCAACAAAAAAATCGATATCCACCGCTTCATAAGGAACTGTTGGCGTGCCGTGGAAAAGTCCCTGTTCCGTGATTTCCATCTCAGTTTGGCTGTAATCAGGTTCGAGGGTCGCCATTGTATTTGGAGGGATATTGAATGTGCTTGAAATGTCTAACAAATCAAAATTAAAAGCATCCCCCTCCGATACCCCGCTATGCCATTCGTTCCAGGCAGAGCTGTTAATGTCGCCGTAATAAAATTCTATAGTCCCATCCGGGTAAAGGCTTACCGCAAAATTCAGGATGTTGTTTGTGCCATATTCCACAGCTTTCCACCTGAATGTGGCTTTGGATGCATCACCTTCATACCATATCCCCCCTCCATTATTTACCCCATTTGGCTTGCACATATATGGCGAAATATTCATTACATTTTTAAAAACATTAAACTCATCGGTAATGAATGTCCAGGGGTGTTCGCCTGGCTCAAACATAATAAAACCGTCAGCGTGTGGGTAAAGGGTGTTATAAACCTTTCCGTAAAACGGGAAACCGAAATCAATCTCTTTTTCGGCATGGCCTGATATGGAATTATTTGGATAAAGCTGTTCCTGGCTGATGTTGGGAAATGGCGCAGTAGAATAGGTGTAGTCATAATCCTGGCGGATTTTCCATCGGTAGGGTCCTGTGCCCCCTGTTCCGAGCATTTGTTCCGCATAAGGTTCATTAATGACAGCAGCCGGTAAATCCATATTTAATACTTCAGGCGGATCAAAATTTATTGTTGCACCAACATCAAGTGTCGTCAATCCATTTTCCACGAGGGGAACATTTGTTTGTGGGCAGGGATATTCAACCAATCCGTTGGTATAATCCATCACCGACCAACTGTCAATTATTCCCGTCCCTGCATTTCCGGCATCTGCTTCGTTTACCATCAAAAAGAAAGTAGCATCGGCACCAGTCTCAATATAGCCAAGCAATGATGACACGTCCAGGCCAAATTCAAGGGTTTTATCAGCCTGCGAAGTCCCGCCCTGCATGTATTTATCTCCGCCCTGATAATTTAAAATAGGGAATTCCATAATGAATTCGGGTTCGGTGGCATTCGGTTGTGAAGATACCCCGGCCATTACTTTTATTTTATTCCTCGAATCATGTGTGAGTGTTGCCTTAAAAGTTAACTGCGGATCGGGTGTATCCTTTGCATTGATTACACCTACAGATTGATTCCAAACCCCACCCTGTTCAAGTGTGCGGCAAAGGGCATTGTAGGTGCAGTAAGCAAAACCCGCATTCCCCCAACTGCTTGCATAATAGCTATTGGCGAGTTTTACGCCACCAATTTCCCAATCGCGGAAATCAACAATGCCATCATTATTAATGTCGAGATGGTTGGTGTATTGCCCGTCGTTGTTGTAATCCCATCTGATGGAATCGTGATATCCTACGACACACAATGCGTGGTTGGCATACGACCCAAATGTGGTAATTACATATTTGCCAGCTTCCGGGGTACCAGATGGCAAGGTGTTGTTTACCCCGCCATATGAAATATAAATATTTGCAACACCTCCCGTTTCGGAGCCATCGAGGTGATCGTTTATCCAGTGCCTGAGCGTATTCAACCCATCTTCATCTTTTAACGAAATGGAATAAAAATCCCAAAGCCTGTTCTTCAAAGCGTTGTAATACTCATCATATCCCGACATCCACCGCGAAACGCCACCGTAATTAAGTGATCCGCCATAATCGGTTACATTGGGGGTGCCGGCATGTTTTATTATTGTCCAGCTATCAAAAAACGGACAAGCTGTACCATTGCCCCGGTTGCTCCAGTTAAAAACCCAATGGGTGGGATAAAGGTTGTCGTTTACATTCGCCGGCAGGTTACGGAGCCTGTCAATTTCATAAGTATAAGTATAAGCAACTGCGCTGGCCTGGCCACATTCCAGGTCGCTTTGGTTAAAAATAGACCTGAAATATGGCAACTCAGAATTATCGACCGACTCAGGCAACACCCTGTCGCGATAACTGTCGGGCAGTTCCAATACGGGCAGGGACTCTAAGAACATCATTTCCTTTTCATCAATAAGCGGCAGGCCATCAACAAAAATGACCTCTTTGCCATTGACAATTTTCCTGGTTTTTTCTTGTGAATAAATCTCTATTGAAGAAAATAAAAAGGATAGAATTGCGAGTAACAAAAAGTAATAATTTTTCATAAGGTGTTTATTTTAAAGTGAATCTGTATGACAAGTTAAAAATAAGGTGTTAATAATTTTATTTTTTGGTTAATGGTTTATTGATAATTAGAAATTGCCAAATGTATAAATATTTTAGGGTTTCCAAAGAGTGCATCCTGAGTATATTCATTTTCTTGTTACTTCTTTTCCGGATATTTCGGAAATCGAATTAGCAGCTAAAATTATGGATTGTCCCTAATATTTTATTATTCCAATTAAGCCCATATTTCGCGGCCCCGCCTGCCATAGCGAAGCGGCGGACAGGTCTGCCGCTGAATCTAATTTCCGCAGAGACATTAAAAACCATATTTTTAAAAATCAACTCCAGCACATCAAAATAGTATTTAGCCGATAACCGGCCGCCAGCTTTCTATACTAAAGTTCATACTTCCTCACATCCTCCCTGGGAAGTTCAAACTCAATTTCCCTAAGGAAATCCACCGAGGCATTGATATCTTCGTACATCACCTTATCGTTTTCGATGAACCGGACTTTTTTGCGATATTGCGAAAGAAAGTTTTCTAAGTAGGGGGAGGTCTTTGTTGGGCGGCGGAATTCCATGGCCTGTGCAGCATTAAAGAGTTCGATGGCAAGGATGCGCTCAAGGTTTTCCAACACTTTATAAGCTTTGGTGGCAGCATTGGCGCCCATACTTACGTGGTCTTCCTGTCCCTGCGACGATTCGATGGTATCCACCGATGCCGGGGTACATAAAATTTTATTTTGATTGACGATGGAAGCAGCAGTATATTGTGGGATCATAAAACCCGAATTTAGCCCCGGGTTGGCAACCAGAAAATGGGGCAGGCCCCGTTTGCCGTCCAGCAATTGAAATGTCCGCCGTTCTGAAATACTTCCCAGCTCCGACATTGCAATGCAAAGGTTATCGAGGGCAAGCGCCAGTGGCTGGCCATGGAAATTCCCTGCCGAAATAATCAGGTCTTCGTCAGGGAAAATTGTGGGGTTGTCGGTAACCGCGTTTACTTCCATCCTAAAAACATAGGAAACATAAGCGATTGAATCCTTTGATGCCCCATGTACCTGTGGGATACAACGAAAAGAGTAAGGATCCTGCACATGTTTTTTAGTGCGGTTGATCATTTCGCTGCCATCAAGTATATGCCTGATCCTGCCGGCAGTCCTTATCTGGCCCTTGTGATGCCTGATCTGCTGTATCAGGTCGTGAAAAGGTTCAATACGGCCGTCGAAGGCATCCAGTGATAGTGCACCAATAACATCCGCTAACCTTGATAATTTGAATATCCTGAGGCAAAGATAAATTCCATAGGCGCTCATAAATTGTGTCCCGTTAAGCAGTGCCAGGCCTTCCTTCGAGCGCAGGTGTATAGGTTCCCATCCCAGTTTTTCCAATACGCCGGCGGAGGCTTGTTTTTGTCCCTGGTAATAAACTACGCCCTTGCCGATAAGTGGCAGGCTCATGTGGGCCAGTGGCGCCAGGTCGCCCGAAGCGCCCAGTGACCCCTGCTGGTAAACCACCGGGATAATATCGTTGTTGAACATATCGATCAGCCGTTGTACGGTTGAAAGCTGGACCCCGGAGTGGCCATAAGAAAGTGCATGGGCCTTTAGCAGCAACATCAGTTTTGCAATCTCCATCGGGACTTCATCTCCCATCCCGCAGGCATGCGACATCACCAGGTTTTCCTGCAATTGATTAAGGTCCCCTTTGGAAATACTCACATCGGCCAACGCACCAAAACCCGTGTTGATACCATAAATGGGATCATCGCTTCCGGCCATTTTCCTGTCGAGATATTCACGACATTTAATAATTTTTGATGTAGCCTCTTCCGACAATGTAAGCCTGTAGCCCTCTTTGATAATCCTTTCTACATCTTCGAAATTCAACAATTTGGAACTGATTTGGTGTGTTTTCATCTCAAGTTATTTTTAAATGTAAGTATGCAAAAGTATAGTTTATTGTAAGAATTTGTAACTCGTTGTGTTAATTATTTAACAATAAACTTGTGCCCAAATATCCCAAGAATAATTTTTGTTATAATTTTGCCCCTCTCAATTTTCAAACTATTTGTAATTGAGGATATAAACATCAATAATGGTAATTATTTAAATCCAACAACATATGGATCCTTCACAAATAAAAAATAATCAGGAAAAACTATTCGGTATTTTCCCTCCGGTTTCAACTGAGGACTGGGAAGCTCTGATAGCAAAAGACCTAAAAGGTGCTGACTATGGGCGGAAACTGATTTGGAAAACTATGGAAGGTTTCGATGTGAAACCCTATTATCGCGCCGAAGATTTAAATGGATTGGAGTACCTTAAAACTTTTCCGGGGGATTTTCCATTTGTAAGAAGCGGCCGCATTAGAGAAAACAATTGGTTTATCCGTCAGGATTTGGTTGTTGAAAACATTGAAAAGGCCAACAAAAAAGCACTTGATATTCTGATGAAAGGGATCGATTCGGTGGGATTTATACTCAACAGTTCCCGCGTACCTTCCATTGATGAGATAGAAAAGCTCATGGAAAATATCTACGCCCAGATTGTTGAGGTCAATTTCATTTGTGGCCATCAGTCACCTGAGGTTTTGGATATTTACTTAGAACTGGTTAAGAAATATAACCGTGACCTTCAAAAAATACATGGCTCAACCAATTTCGACCCAATAGCAAATTTAATTCTGAAAGGTAAATTCTACAATTCGGAAAAATCGGATTTTGAAACATGTAAGCAGCTTATCGAAAAATCAAAACATGTCCCACACTTTAGGACAATTGCCATAAATGCGGCCATATTTAAAAACTCTGGCTCATCCATTGTTGAGGAGCTGGCTTTTGGTTTGGCCTGGGGCAACGAATACCTTTCGCGGCTCACTGAAGATGGGTTATCTATCGACAGCATTGCCCCAAACCTGAAATTCCAGTTTGGTGTAAGTTCAAATTATTTTATGGAAATTGCAAAGGTCAGGACGGTCAGGTTGCTATGGGCAAAAATCGTAAATGCCTATGGGCCATCGGATACCGAAATTACCCGGGCATACATCCATACGGAAACTTCCGACTGGAACAAAACCATGTACGATCCCCACGCCAACCTGCTCAGGGCCACAACTGAAGCTATGTCGGCAATTATCGGCGGGACTAATTCCTTAACCGTACGCCCTTTCAATGCAATGTTTGAGGACGCCACCAACTTTTCGGAGCGCATTGCACGAAACCAACAACTGTTGTTAAGAGAGGAATCGCATTTTGATAAGATCGTTGATCCGTCGTCCGGTTCATATTATATCGAAAACCTTACCAATTCGATTGCCGAAGAAGCATGGAAATTGTTCCTTGAAGTTGACGAAATGGGAGGTTTTATCCAGGCATTTAAAAAAGGGTTTGTACAGGGGAAAATTAAAGGGACTGCCCATAAAAGGGATATGGCCATTGCAACCAGGAAAGAAATTTTGTTGGGGACAAACCAATATCCGAATTTCAACGAGTTTATTTTGAAGGAGATTAAACCGGAAGTTTTTAATGCCGAAGATCAGACAAATGAGCATGCCCTGGCAGAAACCCTGAAACCATATCGTGGGGCCATGGCCTTTGAAGCGTTACGCTATAAAACTGACAAATTCGCATTAAAACACAGCAGGCCGCAGGCATTTATGTTTACTTATGGCAAGTTGGCCATGCGCAGGGCAAGATCACAGTTTTCGAGCAACTTTTTTGCCTGTGCAGGATTTGAGGTAATCGATAATAACGGTTTCAAAACTGTGGACGAGGGCGTTAAAGCCGTTCTAAACTGCAAAGCCAATATCGTTGTAATTTGTGCCGCCGATGATGATTACCCGGTAATAGCCCCTGAAATATTAAAGAAAATTGGAGAAAAAGCAATTGTTGTTGTGGCAGGCTACCCGAAAAATATTGTGGAAGAATTAAAATCCAAAGGCATAAAACATTTCATCCATGTAAAATCAAAGTCAGACATATAATACTTTAACTTCAATTTGCATTTTAGAAGACAACTGTCTGACAGCTTATTAGACCGGGCTCATAAAATATTTGACTGAAGGCAAAAGGCGCAGAAGATGTAAGATAGATTTATCTTACGATAATTTTGTCTTACGATAATATTATCTTACGATGTTTTTATCTTACATTTGCCGAAACTTTTTATGTAACAATCATTATGGCATATAATATTTCAAATATTATCGGCAGGGACACTGAAGTAAAAAAGTTATTACGTGTTCTGGAGACTCATAGTATTGTGCTGTCATCGCACCGCCGAATGGGAAAAACTTATCTTCTAAAAAAAATTAAAGCAACACACCCTGACAATATTGTCCCTCTCTTTTTGATTGTAGAAGGCAAGTCAAGCCCCGAAGAATTTGTTTACGACTTATATCGTTGCCTGCAGGAAGAAGGTTTGATCACAATTGGTAAAAGCAAAAGATTTCATAACTGGTACGAAAAAACAATTGCAGGCCAGGAGATAAAAGAGATGAAGCTTCCTTCGTTTCGCCCACATTGGAAAGAGGCCCTGCGAAAAATTATTGAAGGCCTGCTTGAAGAGCAAAAAGGAAAAACTATTGTCATCATGATAGATGAATTTCCAATTATGTTGTACAAATTTATCATGGAATATAAACTTGTTAATGAGGCAGTAGAATTAATTGACACATTAAGGGAAATCAGACAAGTATATGGGGATAGGGGCATACGGTTTATTTTCTGTGGCTCAATTGGAATTAATGTTGTATTGGAAAAACTAAAAAAATCACACAACTATGCAGGCGAACCCCTAAATGACATGAGCATGGAAATACTTGATGCCATGAACATTGGAGATGCTAAAAAATTGGTAAGGCATCTTATTGAAGTTAAGGAAATAAGCATTGAACCAGATAACGATAATACAATTGACGAATTATGTAAATCCGTTGATAGTTTACCATTTTATATAGATTTAATCATCAAAGAGATCGATGTTAACCAAAGTATCATTTCCCCCGAATCAATAAAAAATGAAGTAGAGAGGTTAATTTTAGCAGCTGGCAATCAAGGGCAATTTAATCACTATACAGATAGGATTTCGACTTATTATGAAAAGGATATGGGGAAAATCTCAAGAAAAACCCTCAATTGGCTTTCAACCAAAGAAAATTTTGTTGATGAATTGGAAATCTTTAACATGTTGGCCGGGCAACAAAAAATAGAAGAGGATGTAGTTAGGGGCGTGTTAAAAAAGTTATTCGATGATTTATACCTGGACAGGAAAATAAATAGGGGAAAACGTTTTTATAAATTCAAATACAATTTGCTGAGAAAATGGTGGATGGTCAACTTCGGATAAAAAAGGACTTACATGCTAATATTTAATTCAAAAATAGAAAAACCGGGGTATCTTGAAAAATTACTCGTTGGCAGAAAAAAGACTGTAAATGCACTTGAAAAAAGCGTAATCACGGGAGCTAAATATTATCAAAATATACAACACTTGGTAATAGGAAACAGAGGAAGCGGAAAAACACATTTGATGCGTGTGCTTTTCAATCGTATTTCAACGAATGCTACAGTTACAAATAAATATTGCATTGCATATATGGCAGAACAGGAAATTGGTGTAGATTCCTTTTATGCACTTATAATTAGTATTCTTGAAGCAGTTATCCGCTGGAACGATGATCTGGCCGAGAAAAAAGAATGGAAATCGAAAATAGGTGTTTTAAAAGAGATTAGGCCGGCAGACAGAGAGGATAGGGCCAAAGAGTATATTCTTTCATACCTTGGGGAAAAGCAGCTTTTAATCCTTGCAGACAATATCAATGGGATTTTTGAAGGCATGAAGCTACACGGGCAGGCACGTTTTAGAGACTTTATCCAACAAACTGATAAAATAAACATCATTGCAACAAACCGGTCTTTGTTTGCTGATATTCAAAGAGAGGACAAGCCATTTCATAATTATTTTCATATAATTCACCTTGACCCTTTAACCAGGGATGAAACAAAAGAACTCATTATAAAATTAACTGCTATTGAAGCCTCTCCTGAATTGACGGCCCATCTAAACACAAATAAGGGTATAGGGCAAATTAGGTCGATCCACTTTTTATCTGAGGGTAACCACCGTTTAATTGCCATGTTTTTCGAGTTTCTAAAGGCTGATATAAAAAGCAACCTTACTATACCATTTCTTAAAACACTGGACAGGTTAAAACCTTATTATGAATCCTTTATCCAACATTTACCTCCTCAACAACAAAAAATAATTCACTTTCTTGCCCTTAAGCACCAGCCTCAACTTGGGTCGGCAATTGCCAAAGAGTGCTTCCTTACACCTGGTGGCACATCCAAACAAATGACCGAATTACGAAACAAAGGTTTTGTTGATGCCCACCGTATTGGAAGGGACAATAAATATGAATTATCAGGGCCAATGATGCGGTATTGCATCCAGTTAACAGATGGCCGCAACGGTATAATTGGAATGTTTGTCCGTTTTATCACTGTTCTTTTTTCAGATGCTGAAATAATTAATAGATATTTAAAACTGAAATGTCAATTAAAGGAAGGTTGCGATGAGAAACATGATTACAAAAAGCAAGCAGAAGAAGTTTTAATCTACGAAAAGGCAGGTGAAAACCAAGCCCCAATAGGGCATCTAAGAAAGCATATTGAATCCATTGAAGATGAGGGCACAAAAAGTGCCATGGTAAAAATAATGATGAAGTTAAGGAATTTGCACCCTAATTGCCCCATTGCAGAAAAAGACTGTACTTGCAGTCAATTATTGAACACAAACACTGATGACGATCCTGTTTTAAAAATTTTCATTATCAAATTAGTGTCATGCTCTTTATATGAAGATGCATATAAACTTGTTCATTACATAAACAGTAATATAGAGGGGCGATCAGAAGAAAATGTTACAACCTCAATTTTTTTCATAAAGTGTTTGTTTAAATTTAACACAAACCCTGAGATAATAGAAGGTTACCTAAACAAATTACTTCTTATGCCTACTGATGGACTCACTAAAAAACTAATTTCTGTTCTTTTAGAAAGCCGTTTTAAAGGTAATGAGCAAACCGTATATAATTTACCGAAAGATGAAAGGGCCATATTGACATTCATCTGTGAAAAAGGGGAATTACTTTAATACATTAATAAAATAAATTTAAAACAATAAAGGTCTCGGACAGAAGATATGTCAGACAGCTATTCTGCCAAATGTTTACTTTTTAAACTAACCTCAGCAAATCAAAATAGATATTTAGGACACAACATTCTTTATAACAATCAACATGACCAAAATATGAAACCAAACTTCAAAAATATCAATATTAAAAGCTCGCCCAAATCACGCTTTGGCCAGGCCTGAACAGATTCCGGTGAAGCCGGTTTACACTGAGGCAGACCTGGAAAATCTGGAGCACCTTAATTATGCTGCCGGTACCCCTCCATTTTTACGTGGCCCCTATTCCACCATGTATGTTATGCGGCCATGGACTGTGCGCCAGTATGCAGGTTTTTCAACGGCGGAAGAATCCAATGCTTTCTACCGGAGGAACCTTGCTGCCGGACAAAAGGGCCTGTCCATCGCTTTCGAGCGGAAGAATCCAATGCTTTCTACCGGAGGAACCTTGCTGCCGGACAAAAGGGCCTGTCCATCGCTTTCGACCTGGCCACACACCGTGGTTATGATTCGGACCATGAACGGGTGGTTGGTGATGTTGGAAAGGCAGGCGTAGCAGTGGATTCGATCCTCGACATGGAAATACTTTTCGATCAAATCCCTTTGGACAAGATGTCGGTGTCGATGACAATGAACGGCGCCGTGCTCCCCATAATGGCTTTTTATATTGTTGCCGGGCTTGAGCAAGGCGTAAAACTGAACGAACTTGTGGGCACTATACAAAACGATATACTCAAAGAGTTTATGGTGCGCAACACTTACATTTACCCGCCCCAGCCTTCGATACGCATCATAGCTGATATTTTTAAATATACCACCGCAAATATGCCGAAGTTCAATTCCATCAGCATTAGCGGCTACCACATGCAGGAAGCAGGCGCCACGGCAGATATCGAACTGGCCTATACCCTGGCAGATGGCCTGGAGTACCTGCGGACCGGTGTAAATGCAGGGATGGATATCGATAGTTTTGCCCCGCGCCTCTCGTTTTTCTGGGGCATTGGGATGAACCATTTTATGGAGATAGCCAAAATGCGGGCAGCACGGATGTTGTGGGCCAAACTTGTGAAACAGTTCAATCCGAAAAACCCGAAATCCATGGCTTTGCGCACACACTGCCAGTGCCCTGCCAACGGATGCTTCGGCGCGAATTGCACGGAACACACAGATTTACTTACAGGAAGAAACCGATATTTGCAAGGTGGTCGATCCCTGGGCCGGCTCTTATTTTGTAGAAGCCCTTACTAACGAGCTGGCGCACAATGCCTGGAAACATATTCAGGAGGTTGAGGAATTAGGTGGTATGGCAAA
This sequence comes from Bacteroidetes bacterium 4572_114, assembly GCA_002254335.1. Taxonomy (GTDB): domain Bacteria; phylum Bacteroidota; class Bacteroidia; order Bacteroidales; family 4484-276; genus 4484-276. The sequence continues at coordinate 17,801 of NIVA01000017.1, forward strand.
GGCCATCGAAACCGGCATCCCAAAAATGCGGATCGAGGAGGCGGCAGCACGCAAACAGGCAAGGATAGATTCGCATAAAGACACCATTGTGGGCATCAACAAATACCGCCTCGACAAAGAAGACCCGCTGGAAATACTGGAAGTGGACAACACCGCAGTTAGGCAGGCCCAACTCAGGCGGCTGGAAAAATTAAAGGCCGAAAGGAATGAAGAAGAGGTACAAAAGGCATTAGATGCAATAACTGAATCGTGCAAAACAGGTGAAGGGAATTTACTTGAACTTTCAGTTGATGCAGCCAAAAAGCGGGCTACATTAGGTGAGATTTCTTTTGCATGTGAAAAAGTATTTGGAAGATATAAAGCAATAATAAGATCAATTTCAGGGGTGTATTCATCAGAATCAAAAGGCGACGAAAACTTTAAGAAAGCCTGCGGGCTGGCCGACAAATTTGCAGAAATGGAAGGCCGCCGTCCACGTATTATGATCGCCAAAATGGGACAGGACGGGCACGACCGGGGGGCAAAAGTAGTTTCAACCGGATATGCCGACATCGGTTTTGATGTTGACATCGGCCCATTGTTCCAAACCCCGGCGGAAGCTGCAAAACAAGCCGTTGAAAACGATGTGCACGTGTTAGGGGTCTCCAGCCTTGCAGCCGGCCACAAAACTTTGGTGCCACAGGTTATCGAAGAGTTGAAAAAGCTGGGCCGCGAAGATATCATGGTCATAGTTGGTGGCGTTATCCCTCACCAGGATTACCAATTCCTGTACGATGCCGGCGCAGTGGCCATCTTTGGGCCGGGAACCGTGATCACCGAAGCAGGTATAAAAATCCTTGAAATATTGATTGAGGCGGGGAAGGGAGAGTGAGGGATATCAGATGTAAGATATCCGATCTTAGATGTTTGATGTTCAATAAATAGCATACATTTCTATTTGTTGACAAATATGGTAACAAAAAGAAATAGTATTTATAAGTCCGGTCTAAAAACGAAGTTTTTGAAAATTAGCGAATTATTATTGTTTTCAAACACATGAATATGAGCCAATAAGAAAAGTTTATTAGCGCATTAGCGGCTTAATATGGCTTTTTAACCCGGACTCATTTATTGTAAAACAGAATTGAAATCATAATAATAAATTTTTTTGTTTTCCCATTCCCAAAAAAAGTTACTCCAAAAACCGCACTTCCACAATCACCGGATTATGGTCGGAATCTTTAAAGGCAAGGTCGATGGTTTCCACATTTAGCAATTGTAAATTGGGTGAAATAAGGAAATAATCTAAAATAGTGGTTGAGGTTTGCCCTTTTATGTAGGGTTCGCTCACATCACGGTTTGTGGGCACGGAAGTGTCGAAAGCCCACCGCCATCCGTGGGGCATAAAATTATCGGGCACATTTGGCAGGTCATGTTTCCGGGGCACATCGCCATTTGTTATTAATGAAGGGTTAAACCCTGGTGGATTTTGATTCCAATCGCCGCCAATTATTACGAAATTTCCTTTGGAATGTTCCTCAAGTGCAGTTTGGCGGAGCAGGGCAAACTGTTGCTCCCGCAAGCTCCCGTCATCAAAAGCTGAGTTATGTGTGTTGATCAATACTAATATTTTTCCATTTTTTGTTGTAAACCGCTGGAGTATAAAACACCGGTCGAGCATAAAAATGCTTTTGGGCCAGGCAAAATTTCCGGGAAAACTGATCCGCTCATTTGTAACAGCTTCGTATTTTGATAGTGTCATCAGCCCGGCAATCACCTTGCCCATTGGATTGTTTATCGGCACCGGGACAAACAGGACGTCATAGTTTTTAGCAAATACACTTTGATGACCAGGGAACAACCCGTTGATTTTTTTCACCTGATTGTTCCGATAACTGCGATGGGCTTTTTTATCAACTTCCTGTAGCAGCAGAAAATCGATGCTGTCGTTCTTAAGCAAAAATGACCGGATGCCCTTGTAAGTTTCATTGTAATATTCGCGCGTAGGCCTCACCTTGCTGCCCCCATCATAAAAAAAATCCATTTTTTCGCCCAGCCCGGCATAACCAATGTTCCAGGACATCAGGCTGATGCGGTCTTTATCTATACGGTCATCTAACATTTTGTCGGTTGATTTCAGGATTTCCCTGTCGGGGGGATTATAGTTGGTAAATGTAGCAATTAAACTGGCTGTTATCAAAAAAAATATGGCCAAAAGGATTAACGCCCCGAGAATTTTAAAAAATATCCTTATCAGTTTCATTGAACGGGTTGATTAGATTTATCGATTAGTAGTTACGACATGCGGACGTTCACTATTAAAACTTTATTGACAGTTGTAGTTGGCCTCCAAAACCAAGTTCAACGATTTTCTGTAAAGTAGAAATGCGTACCTCTTTAATATTGTTTTCAATTTTTGAGATATATGATTTTGTTGTTCCACATTTCTCAGCAAGTGCTTTTTGTGTCAAACCTTTTTCAAGCCTGGCTTCATGAATTAATGCACCGATTTTAAATGTCTCATAACCGGATTCTAATTTGTCACGTTTTTTAGTCCCTCGTTTCCCGTAGTGCTCTTCTTTGAACTGCTCAAGTGTTTTAATCCTATCTTTTTTCATTGTAATATTCTTCCTTTATTTTTAATGCTTTTTCTATTTCTTTTTTCGGTGTCTTTTTTGTCTTCTCTTGAAATGCGTTTGCTAAAATTATTAATTGTCCTTTATCAAAAAAACAGAAGATTCTGTATATATTGTTACCTAACTGAACCCTAATTTCAAAAAGTCCATCCGTATTTTCAATATGTTTAAGATTATGTCTCAGGAATTCTTTGTATATCTTCTATTAATTCAAATGTCCAAATTATTTTGTTCTTAACTTTGTCTGTTTGTTTTATAAAAAAATCCGAAAAATAGTCTCTATAAAAAATGATCTTTCGATACTTTAATTCATTATTCATAATGCAAAATTATATAATGTTACCCTAAAGTGCAACTTTTTTTTTCAATGGAAAGTTAAGGATTTAATTAAATTTCTCTTTTTTACTGGATATAATAAATCGAATAAAACACAATAATAAATTTACCTGTCTATTAAGTAACGCAATTTTCGGCTATCCGCATCAACATGTCCCAACCCCTAATCTATAACTTCCAAATTTTCACCTCTAATAGCCCTGTCTTTAACTTGCGGCAGGGATTGGAGTGGTAGCTTGGTGAAATGCCACCTGATTTTTTTGTTGGTGGGCGATGGCTGACGAAGGAAGACCCGTGCACACCTACAAAAACCAGCCGGCATGAGACAACTACAAACGGAAAGCCCGGTTTAGCCGCCCAAATTTTAAGAAGAAGATTGATCATAATAATCTGGGCTACCCGCGTAAAGATGGACAAACCAAAAAAATATTGCCGCTAATATGTTATGTGGGTAGCCATAATCTGCATTATCTGCACCAAAAAAAAGTGGTGTTTTAAAAATGCGGG
>NIVA01000176.1 GCA_002254335.1 Bacteroidetes bacterium 4572_114
TTATTAAATTCTGAATAGTCAACGCCCCATTTTTCCCTTAGATGTCTTGTGAAACTCAGCAAAAATGTTTCAATGGGAGCATTTCTGAAATTCTCAAAATTTATGTGCGCTACCTTATAACCTAGCTGTTCCAATTTTATGGCGAGCTGCCTGAAATAGGTGCTTTTGCCGGTCTGGCGGGGTGCCCATATAGTAAAATACCTTTCGTCCTTTACCAGTTCCAAGCCCCTTTTGAGTATGTCTTCTCTTTCTATTGTATAATGTTTGTCAGGGATGTTGGGCCCCGATGTGTTGAAATATCTCATTTTTGTTGTTTTAGCGTTTCACGATTTTTGTTGTGGATATTTTTGTGTCCATCAACACTTTTAGTATGTAAACACCTGAGGACAGACCTGAAACATCAAGTTTTACAATTGCTTTGCCTTGTGCAAAGATATAGGTTTTAATAATTGTACCATCAATGTGGAAAAGCCCAATGCGATTTATTGCTTCAACCGATCCTATTTGAATAAAACCGGTAGCGGGGTTTGGATAAACATTAACTCTTTTGATAGCTTGTGTTTCAAATGTTCCGGTAAAAATATCAATGGTAAACTCATCAACCGGCCCTCCTTCGTTTCCTGCAAGATCGGTAAATCCTTGTTCGTTGACATTAACAAAAGTTTGTCTGGGAACAGCTCCGGTAATAGTTGAGGTAAAGAGCGTGTCGCCCTGATTGACAAAGTTTTCGGAAACCCCGTTATAAACCTCAATATCATAATTTTCAAAATCAACAATCAATTCAGTAGAAGTATAAGTCATACTGGCGGTTTCTCCGTTATAGATGGTCAGTGGCCCATCAATTACAATTTGGGGAGGGGTTCGGTCGCTTTCAATAACGGCGGTATCGGAAGGGATTCCGATATTTCCGGCTTCGTCCGAAAATCCAGTGGCAGAGGTTTGGATTTCACCATCTCCGTCAGGTTCAATTTCCCCGGCCAAGAATCACCAGACCCGGAAAATAATACTAATTCTTCGTTTTCTACTTCTATATCGTCAACTGTTAAATTTATCATTTCGGTTGCGTTAAGGTTAACATGGATTATATCGGTATTGGTGGGGCTGGTCAAATCCGAAGTCATTTCTCCGGTGGTAGCAGTACCGTCAAAAGTTGTTGACCAGGCGGGAACGGCAACATTTCCGTTTCCCCCTGCAAAATCATGACAAACACCTGCGTCCATGCTGATGGCTACAAAACCATCATTTCCCGGGTGGGCAGTCCAACTATAATTTCCTCCACCGTTATTTTGGAAGTTGGTAACGGTACAATTATTTTTATTCAAATTATCAGCAGTAAAATCTGCGAGATTTTCGTTGAAATGAATACTCATCGTGAAACTGCCCAGGTTGGTCAATTCGCCAACTGCACATTCAAATCCATTCACAGAGTGCGGAGCTTCATAGTCCAGTTCTCCATCAATGTTTCCTGCTTCACTGTTATTACCAGCATCATCAGTAAAAGCACCATCATCGATACTTACGCTATAACTTCCGTTTGTTCCATCAGTTTGCAGATCAAAAGTCGCGGAATTCCCCCCGCTGTAATCCCAATTAATTACAGTTCCACCATTGGCATCTATATCGCTTTGAGTTAAACCGTTTATTCCATTTGTTTCGGTAATAGTCATGGTAAACGAAACCGGATTCTCGTTAGTTGCGGGGTATTCCGGCGTACTGAAATCGACAGCACTACCTGTGCCATCATAAATAATTGACCAGGGATCAATGGCAGTGTTCCAATTTCCCGCGAGATCTTTAAATTTGTTGGCCGTAACCCACAACGAAACTGTCCCATCTGTACCAGGAGTAGCCGTTACAGTTGCTTCATCGCCGTTAATAATCAGGTTAGACAGGTTGCAATTGGTTTTGCTGATGTCGCTTTGGGTAAAAGTTGCAGGATTTATCGGTTCGCTAAAATTAAAAGTAACATCAAATTCTAACAAATTAGTAAAGTGTGTTCGCGATCAACTCGAGGGACTATGCGCATAGCCTGAAGCCGAATATCAGATTCCAGAGCACTCTTAATTACTTCCATTTGAGCATTAAATTTTTCTTCATTGTCGCTTGCTCCTAGATTTTTGCAAGCATTGTCAGTTACAAAGTGGAAATTTTGGAAATTTACCGTATTTAAGGGCCTATTGGGGTCAGTTTGTCCGATTATCTCTTTTATTGCCCCACTAATAAGGAAAAGAAAAACAATCAATTTAAGTTGCAGAGGGAGCCGGTTTATAATTCCCAGGGTTCCCAAGGATTTATATAAGATATCTGCGACAGATATTTTAAATTTTTTTTAAATCCCGCGAATTTTTGTGGGAAGCCTGGCATCAACGGTTAGGGTTTGGTTTTTTAGTTCAGTTGAAATTTTTTCGGTTTTCTCTTTCATTTTGGTATAGTTTAATTTCGGAGTAAATTTCGTTAAATAGTTTTGGTATGAAATGTTATATATTCACTGTTCTTGTACACATCTACCGTGTATGGTTTTATATGTACGCCTTTTGTTGTTTTTATAATGACCTGATTGATTTTTAGTATTATTAAATTGTTAAAAATTTTGGCGGAAAATTAAAAAGAAATGAATTGGGTTGTGCAGTTGTATAGTTATATCGTGAAATTTAGAGGGGGTATAAATAGTGAAATGTAAAATATTCCGTGTTCAATAAAATCCACCAAAAAATTTCATAGTTGTTTTCAGCCACCTTTTTGGCCTGGGCGGGGCGTACATTTGCAATGTAAACTTTTATAAATGAAGTTCTTTTCTTTTTTTTTAACCCAACATAATTAACCAATCTTAAAAACAGGAGATTATCATGAAAACAACAAAATTAGTATTGATTACAGCGTTTGTATCGTTTGCGCTGATGGGTTTTGCAAACGCAGGGCCAACAACAAGCAAAAACGTGATTTCACTTAAAGCCGCCACACAAAATGCGGAACTCGTAGCGGCCATTTACAGTCAGGTGGAGCCGACATACTTTTTCCGCTGCAAATGTTCAGGGCCACACACAGAACAAGTTAAGATAAATAAAACTGAGTATCTGGTCAATGGTACATTTGCCGAGTGGAGACGTTTTTTTAATGGTATTGTCAAGGACAAGCCGGGTTATCAAAATGATATAAAGCCCGGTTTGCTTATCGATATAAATCCTTTTGGCACTGCCGGACACAAGATCAATCCCTTTAGCGTGGCCAACCCATTTAGTAACGAAGGTAAAAAAACACGGGCCAAGAAGGTGAAAGGGCCTAAGGTTGACAAGCCCTAATTAGTGTTTGTCCATAATGTCCGATTTCTTCGTTACGCTTGTCTTTAAACCCAGTCATTTACACAAGTAAACTCCTGGTTTTAAAGACTTCGCAAGCCTCGAACTCGAACATTCTGAACCAAACACCGACTTTATGGACGGACACTAATTAGAGTCTGTCTTTAACGTCGATGGTTTGTGATTTCAGATTAATCCCGCACGTGCGGGAATATATGATTTTTGATTTGTCTGACGTTCACCCACATCTGAAATCAAAAATCGTTAATCTTCAATCGTTAATCAGTTTTGTGGTATTTTATGGACAGGCTGATTAAACCAAAACAAAAAGTAAAAGATCCCATCGAGGCCGTTGGGGTCTTTTTTTTATGACAGTGTTTACCTCTTCAATAGAATCCGCTAAAAAAAAACCTAATAGTTTTCAGCCACCTTTTCATACCGGGTGCAGTGTACTTTTGTTTTGTAAGCTTTAAAACATATAGTTCATTTAAAAACCAACCTATTAATCAATTTTAAAACAGGAGATTATCATGAAAACAACAAAATTAGTATTGATTACAGCGTTTGTATCGTTTGCGCTGATGGGTTTTGCAAACGCAGGGCCAACAACAAGTAAAAACGTGATTTCACTTAAAGCGGCCATGCAAAACACCGAGCTTGTCAGGGCCATGTACTGTCAGATCAATGCGGCTGATTTTCTACGCAGCGAAAGCTCAGGGCTTTACACAGCGCAGGTTGTGTTGGGAAAGGCAAGTTACCTCATTAGCGGGACTTATGCCGAATGGAAGCGTTTTTTCCTTTTAGAGACTGACATAAAACCAAATGACGTACCAGGTGATCGGCTCCTCCCTTATTTCAAGGAAAACCCTTTTAGCACATCAGGTAACAAGGTAAGGGCCAAGAAAGCTATTAAGCCTTTGGTTGACAAGCCTTAGAAAAAATCAACGTAAAATGAAAAGGCCACATCAATATTGGTGGGGCCTTTTATTTTTATTCTAATATATGAGTTGATCCTAAAAAACTGTCTGATAGCTATTTTTCTAAATGTTAGCAGCAGCGACTTGTTTGTCTTCCGATATATTGCCCATAGTCCCCCTCAAGCAACCCTTTAAATGATAGGTCCTCATCTAAAAAAATATAATTCATTCTATCTGGTTGAACTTTTTCCATTATAAAAGAAAACAACTTCATATAATCTCGCAAATGATTATAACTAAGATCTTCGAAGGCCTTCGATATGGAACTCAATAGCCTCTTTTATTAGGTTAAGCACTTCATTCTCTGTTTTTCCTGCTGCAATACATCCGGGAAGATCCGGGACGAAAGCTCCATAACTTGATTCACCTTTTTCGATTATTACTGTATATTTCATTTTAATCCACCAAGTCATTTTCAACAGCCCAGCGTACCAGGCCGGCAGTATTTTTAACACCGGCTTTGTAAATCAGGTTGGCCCGGTGGCTTTCAACGGTATGGAAACTAAGGAAAAGCTTGTCGGCAATTTCCTGGCTCGAATTCCCTTCCGGTGAGTTTCGGGAACAGGGATTTGTTGTCTTCAATTTTCAGCTCCTGGTTTACAAGGCTCATCGACAACCTTTCGCAAAAGTATTTTTCCCCGGCATGTACTTTTCTAATGCCCTCTTCCAATACATCTTTGTCCGAATCTTTCAACAAATATCCGGATGCCCCGTTTTTTATCATCCGTTTTACAAATCTTTTTTCGTCGTACTGCGACAGGGCCAGGATTTTAACTTCAGGAAAACTTTTGCTGACCTTGCGTGTGCAATCCAATCCGTCCATTTTTGGCATGTTTATGTCCATCAGGATTACATCCACGGCAATCCCCTCTTCTAACTTGCGGATAACCTGGTAACCGTCATGCACTTCGGCCACGAAATTGAAGTCTTCAATATCTGCAAGGGTTGTTTTGATGCCATCAATCAATAGCTGGTGGTCATCGGCTAAGGAATTTAGCCCTTGATTGGATACTGGTGAGCCCAATGGACTTTTTGGCCAATGTCCCGTCCACATCAAAACCTTTACCATTATCAGAATAATCAATGCTCAGGCGTTCGGGCAAAATTACGATATCAATTGAAACCTCGGATGCGTTGGCATGTTTCAATGTGTTGTTCACCATTTCCTGTACCACCCTGTAAAGCATGATCTCCGTATTTTCGGGCAGGCGCTTTTGGTCGCCCGAGATTGCAATACTTGCTTCCAAACCTT
>NIVA01000177.1 GCA_002254335.1 Bacteroidetes bacterium 4572_114
TAGTACAGACGCACGGCCGTGCGTCTGTACTACCCGGCCCAAACCAAATAATTAGAATAAAAATTATCAAATATGAAAATAGCAAAACTAATCCTCGTTTTAACAATAATCCTGGGGACATCCCTGCATTCATATCCACAAAAGCTTGTTACCCTTGAACAATCGATGGAGATTGCCCTCGAGAACAGCCCGGATATCAGAAGGTCGAGGTTGAACATGGAGAAAAACAAAGAGTATCTTAATGCTCAATTGGCATCATTAAAATCCCGTTTTTATTTTAATGTCACCCCTTTTAGTTTTTCACGGGAAGAGAGGTATGATGAATTTTATTCGGAATGGTACACCACCGAAAACAAAGGGGCAAATGCCAGTTTGATAATTTCCCAGCCAATTAAATTCACTGATGGGTCCCTGTCGTTAAGAAATGATTTTGGTTACCAGGACAATTCTTCAGAAGTAAATAATTTATCTTCAGATTACAAGGGGTACAACAACTACTTGTATTTAGCTTACAATCAGCCCTTGTTCACCTATAACAAAACAAAGCTCGACCTGGAACGCAACCAGCTTAACCTTGAAAATGCCACTTTAGCCTATTCAATAGAAATGTTAAATTTAGAATATCAGGTCAACCAAGCATTTTACGCGATTTATCAAAAACAAATGGCCCTTGATATTGCCGGGGAGGAGTTCAAAAACCAGGAGATCAGCAAAGGTATTATTCAAAGCAAGGTTGAAGGCGGCTTGTCGGCCAAAGATGAACTATTTCAGGCCGAACTGAATTATTCAACAAGCAGGTCGAATTTGGATTATAAAAAAGTTGATTTGGAAAATGCCGAAGATCAGTTTAAGCAATTAATCGGCTTGTCGCTTTATGAGGATATTATGGTTTCTACTGATATTGATTATAAGCCGGTAAATGTTTCGCTGGATAAAGCTATCGAGAATGGTTTATCGCAAAGGCTTGAACTTAGCCAAAGGCAGATTGATCTAAATAATGCAAAATTCAATTTGATAGAAACCTCCGCAACAAATGAATTTAGGGGCGATGTTCAGCTTTCGCTTGGGATTATGGGAAACAACGAAATGTTGGCCAACGTGTATGAAAAACCAACCAAAAGCCCGCAAGTTGGGGTTTCATTTTCAATCCCAATTTTTGATTGGGGCGAAAGAAAAGCAAGGATCCGTGCAGCCGAAATTGATGTTGAATCAAAAGAAATTGATATCCAAACCCAAAGAGACAATATTATAATTAATATCAGACAGATTTACAGAAACCTGAACAACCTGATTTTGCAAATTGAAATTGCGGAGCAGAACGAAAAAAACGCCCAACTAACTTATGAAATAAACCTGGAACGCTACAGGAACGGCGACCTGACAAGTATGGACCTCGAACTGTTCCAAAATCAACTTTCGGAAAAGAAAATGAACCTTGCAAACGCATTGATAAATTATAAACTCGAGCTGATAAACATGAAAATCCAGTCGCTTTGGGATTTCGAAAACAATACATCGTTTGTGCCCCAGGAATTACAGGATAATTTGAGATAATTAGTAGTACTTAAAGTGAACTAAAGTTTGGAGTATTTATAGTTATTTAACATGCCTAATAAAAGATAATAAAAAAATTAGTAAGTGATTTTTACCTCTATCGCAGAAAGTTAAAACTCTAAAAACTTATGGGTCCGGCTAAAAACGAAGTTTTTGAACATTAGCGAAATTTTATTGTTTTCAAACGCATGATTACATGGTAATTAGAAAAACATATTAGCGCATCCATACGAACGAAAGGAGTCCGTATGGACGGACAAGTTTCGCGGCAAAATGTAGCTTTTTAGACCGGACTCACATTATAAAAAACCAATGAAAAAAATATTGACCCTCCTGTTAATTGCTGCCATCCTAATGGCCTGCAACGAAAACCCCACCGAATTGAACAAGGATATTTCAGTGCCTGTTTCGGTCATAGAAGTAAAACCAAAATCCATTGAAAAATACATCAGCACCACCGGGACTGTAACGCCGGTGAAAGAGGTCGGCCAAAAATCTGAAATTACGGGCAAGTATAAGCTTTTAACAAATCCGTCAACCGGCAGACCTTATGCCCTGGGCGATTATGTAAAAAAAGGTGATGAGATAATTTTACTTGAAGATAAAGAATATGAAAACAACATAAAACTTTCATCTTTAGAGTTGCACCTGGAGATATCAAAGCAAACATTCGAAAAGCAGAAGTCGTTGTACGATAAAGGTGGTGTGACCCTGAGCGAGCTAAAAAATGCAGAAATCGAGTTTATAAATGCCGAATACTCCCACGAGGACGCCATGATCCGTTTGCAAAAGTTAAAAATCACGGCGGCTATTTCGGGGGTAATTGTCGAGCTTCCATATTTTACACCGGGGACAAAAGTTGAGGCAAATACATTAATGGTAAAACTGATGGATTACAGCAAGCTGCACATGGAGCTAAACCTTGCCGAAAAAAACATCAACACCATCAGGGTAGGGCAAAATATCAGGATAATGAATTATACCATTCCCGATGACACATTATCCGGTAAAATATCCCAATTGTCACCTGCAATCGATCCCGATACCCGCTCGTTCAAAGTTTTGGTAAATATTAATAACCCCGGGCTTTTGCTACGACCGGGCATGTTTGCCAAAGGTGAAATTATAGTTGCCGCGCTTGATAGTGCGATAGTAATACCCAAGGATATTATTTTATCGAAACAAAGGGGAAACACGGTTTTTGTAATTAATAAGGGATTGGCCGAGGAAAGGGTTATCAGTTTCGGTTTAGAAAACCCCGAAGAAGTCCAGGTAATTTCAGGCCTCGATAAAAACGACAGGTTGGTAATCAAAGGGTTTGAAACCCTGAGGGACCGTTCTAAAGTGAAGGTGGTAAAATAGGTGGTCGGTAATCGGTAATCGGTGGTCGGTAATTGGTGATCGGTGATCGGTGATCGGTGGTTGGTGATCGGTAATCGGTGATCCGTACGGACTCCTTTCAATCGTTGGTGATTGGAAAATTCTTTTTGGTGGTTGATGGAGGTAAAAAAAAACCTCGTAGAGGTTTCAGAATTGTAACATTGACCGAACAAGAATAGACCAAAATCCTCGTAGAGGATTCATAAACCACTAAGTACAGGCGCTTTAATAAGATAGGTTTTGTTCATATTAACTTCAGTGTGCAATTTATTGGATAGCTGTATGGCAGCTTTAAGACCGGACTAATGATGATTAAAAGTAATTATTTAGGTGGTAGTTAAATTGCAAAATCTTTCTGACCCCATCCCCAACCCTTCCCCTGAAAGGGAAGGGAGAGCCACCGCAGTAGCCAGTGCGGTGGGCGTTCTCCCCATCAAGGGGGAGTTAGAGGGGGTCTGGCAACTGAACATTTATTGGGGTTGATTGTATGTAGCTAAATAATTACGATTAAAAAAGTAAAAAAAATTCGTGTATTCGTGGCAAATTTAAACACATGAAAAAAATAACACAATTCTCAGTCAACTACCCGGTAACGGTTTCTATGATCGCCCTCGCAATAATACTATTGGGATGGATTTCATTAAGGAAACTAAGTGTCGATCTGTTACCGGAAATGAACGCCCCACGGATTTTCGTTGAGATAAAAGCGGGGGAGCGCCCACCCGAAGAGATCGAAAAACAATATATCGAAAACATCGAATCGTTGTCGATCCGTCAAAAAGGTGTTACCCAGGTCTCTTCAATTTGCATGGTCGGCTCGGCAAGGATAACAGTAGAATATGCCTGGGGCAGGGATATGGACGAGGCGTTCCTGGATTTACAAAAAGCATTGACCACCTTTAACCAAAACTCTGATATCGATGAGTTTACCATCACCCAACACGACCCCAACGCCTCGCCGGTGATGATAATAGGGATGCTGCACCCCGAAATTTCTGATATGGACGAGCTTAGGAAAGTTGGCGAAAACTATATCCGCAACGAATTGATCCGCCTCGAAGGCATTGCAGATGTTAGCCTTACCGGCACCGAAGAAAAGGAAGTACTCATTGAAACCGATCAATATAGGTTAGGTGCTTTTGGGTTGACTGCCGGGCAAATTGTTCAACAAATTCAAGATATGAATAGAAATGTTTCGGGTGGATCGGTGGTTGAAATGGGCAAGAAATATATTATCAAGGGGGCCAGCCTCCTGGAAAATGTACACGACCTGGAAAATCTGGTTATCAGCTACAAACAAATCAATCCCGGCCAAAATACACAAACGGCAAATGCCATCAGCAACAAAGTCCCGGTATTTCTGAAGGATGTTGCAAAAGTTAGTTTTGTTAATAAGGAACCTCAAAACATTGTCAGGATAAATGGTGTCCGCTGCATTGGCCTCTCCATTTTTAAGGAGACAGGGTTTAACACAGTGAAGGCTGTAAATGATCTGAACGAAGCCATGGGATCAATAAAAAAAGCTTTGCCGGGATATGAATTTATTATCGTTCAAAACCAGGGCAAATTTATTCAGGACTCCATCAACGAGGTGGAACAGACGGCACTGATTGGTGCATTGATGGCAGTTTTTGTACTGTTTATTTTTTTACGGCGGATAAAAGTTACGGCCATCATCAGCTTTGCCATCCCTCTTTCGGTAATTGCCACTTTCAACTTAATGTATTTTAATGGCTTAAGCCTAAACATTATGACCCTGGGCGGGCTTGCACTTGGTGCGGGCATGCTTGTTGACAATGCCATTGTGGTTGTCGAAAATATTTTTCGGAACTTAGAATCCGGTTTGTCGGTAAAGGAGGCTGCCATTAAAGGCACTGCCGAAGTTGGTGGGGCAATTGTGGCTTCAACACTAACAACAATTGTGGTCTTCCTCCCGATAGTTTATCTGCATGGTGCCTCGGGCGCTTTGTTTAAAGATCAGGCATGGACGGTAGCTTTTTCATTATTGGCTTCATTGTTTGTGGCCATTTTGATGATCCCAATGTTATTTAATTTCGCATATGGAAAAAAGTCAAAACAAAAAAATATCAAATCGGTCCGGATCCGCTGGTATGGCGGCCTTTTATCAAAAATCCTGAATTTCAGGTACCTGGTAATACTTTTTGCAATAATAATTTTAACGGTCACGGTTTATGTTTTTCCATATGTTGGCAACGAATACCTTCCAAAAAGCGGCACAAATGAGTTTAGTATCGGGCTACAATTAAAAGAAGGGACCCAACTGCAGCGTACCTCCGAAACTGTGCGGACAATTGAGTCGATGCTCGATGAAGTACTTGGTGATAAAGTTGAAATCGTTTATAGCCAGATTGGTCCTTCAAGTGGTTCTGGCAGTGAAAAAAATGTTTTTCAAAATGAAAATACAGCAAGTATAAAAGTTCATTTACAAAATGAGGGTATTGGTCAGTCTGAAGAAATAATTTCAACAATTGGGGAGCTTTTGGGCCGTATCCCGGATGCGGAAATTTCGATCACTCGCGATCAAACCGCTTTGCAATCTACGATGGGGACAGATGACGCACCCCTGGTTGTAGAAGTCAAGGGCGAAGACTTACAGGTGTTAGACGAAGTTACTGTCGAAATAAAAAACATGATGCAGCAAATCCCATATCTGTTAAATGTAAAAACCAGTATCGAAAAGGGTGCGCCCGAAATTGATGTTGTTATCGATCGCTACAAAGCCGGGATTTATGGTTTAACCGCCGAAAGTATTACCTCCCAGCTCAAGGATCTGTTGATGGGGAAAAATGCCGGTAAATACGAAAAAGATGGCGAGATGAATGATATCACTGTGAAACTGCCGGAACTTAGTTTATATGAATTTAACACAATTAAATTGAAAAGTGGTGATAAGGAGGTGCCTTTGTATGAAGTGGCCAATATTAAAAATTCTGTTTCCCCAAAGCAATTACACCGCAGGAACCAGAACCGGATAGGAAAGGTCACTGCCGACATCCGGGGATCGGTGGCATTTGATAAAGTTATTGATAATCTCCATGAAACTTTGGGCTTGATCGATTATCCCCAGGGCTATCAGATAGACATTGTTGGTGAAGAACAAAAACGCCAGGATGCAATGTCGAACCTGAGTTTTGCCCTGTTGTTGTCTGTAATTTTAGTTTATATGGTCATGGCCTCACAATTCGAATCGCTAATCCATCCCTTTACAATCCTATATCGGGATAATCATGTTGGCGGGGATTGCAGTTAACGATTCAATTATCCTCGTGGATGCCATTAATCAGTTTAAGGCTGCCGGAAAATCCCTGCGCGAATCTATCATCAGTGCCGGGGAAAACCGCATCAGGCCGATAGTTATGACAAGCATCACCACAATCCTTGCATTGCTGCCACTGACAATAGGTTTTGGCCAAAGTGCAGCTTTACGTTCACCAATGGCCATTGCCGTCATCGCAGGGTTGATAACATCAACGTTATTGACACTCGTGGTAATCCCTTGTGTCTATTATGTTTTTGATAGTTTTATTAGCAAGGTAAAGAAGCAGTAATTTGGGAGATTGAATCACGGTGAATAGCTGTCAGACAGTTATCCCTTAACTATACATTGATGTTAAAATATTATGTGTTTGGGGGTTAACTTTAACTGTCTGACAGCTTTGGGATTGATGTTAAAATATTATGTGTTTGGTTTGGGGGTTAACTTTAACTGTCTGACAGCTTTGGGACTTAATAAATATTTGGTAAACAGATAAAACAATGAACAAAGAAATTAAAGTATTTAATACACCGGAATATCAGAACTGGTTAAAAGACCTAAAACAAAAAGTCCGTCAAACTCAAATTAAAGCTGCTGTTAAGGTAAATGTTACAATGCTTGAGTTTTACTGGAATTTGGGTGCAGATATTGTAAAAAAACAAAAAAATGCTA
>NIVA01000018.1:0-15117 GCA_002254335.1 Bacteroidetes bacterium 4572_114
AGTTCCCCTTCCGACTTTATCCGTGCTTCAGGCCGCGACCTGGTTGTAGGCGCAGGCAATGACCCGCTCAAACTGCAGGGCATCAATTTTTGGGCCTACAGCGACGACCTTGATGACGACCCGATGGAAATAGTTTTTAACTCATACAAATATGATTGGACAGATTACGCAAAAGTTGCCGCACTTGGCTACAACTGTGTCCGCCTGAATATGGATTATCGTGCATTTGAAGATGATGACGATCCGTATTCATACAAACAAGAAGGTTGGGAATGGTTGGAGCGAAACATTATCCACGCCAAAAATAGCGGCATCTACTTGTTGCTGGATATGCACACGCCCCAGGGCGGATATCAGAGCTACGGCTTTTCCGGTGATTTTTGGGGCAGTGGCACGGCCGACATTGCAAACCGCAACCGCCTCACAGCACTGTGGGCAGAAATTGCTACCCGCTACAAAGATGAACCGGCCATTGCAGGTTTCGATATCATTAATGAGCCATTGCCCCCTTCGGCTTCTGATTATTATACTTATATCCAGCAATTGGTAAATGCCATCCGGGCCGTCAACACAAACCATCTCATCGACATCGAACAAGCATTTACACCGGCAGGTGGGAGCTACGACCATCAGATAGTTACCGGCACAAACCTTATGTACGACACCCATTTTTACTATGCATGGAATTATGCTTCCCAGCTCATCCCAAGCTATGGCGGAAATGATGGCGGAAATTATCCTGATCCATCCGAGGATTTTGATAAAAACGATTTGGAAACGGTGTTGTTAGATGATGGTCTTCAATTTTGTATCGACAACAATGTGCCACACAATGCAGGCGAAATTGGGCTGTCGCGCTACATATTCCCAATCCCTGAAAAAGGTGCAACCACATGGATGGCCGATGTTTATGATTTACATAACGAAAATAAGGTGTGTGCCCAACAATGGACCTATCACGGCTCAGGTTTTGGTTTATATTATAATGTATTTGGATTTCCTGATGAGGATTATAAAGTTACCGAACTGGAAACATTCCTGCAAAACAATAATACAACCGTATTTCCAACGGCACCAACTTCAACCACTTACTTTATCGATCCTTCCGGCTCGGATGGCGCATCGGGCTTAGGTGCATTAAATGCCTGGGCCACTTTTAGCCACGCTTTCGGAAACATGGGGGCAGGGGATGAATTAGTACTTGCTGATGGAACCTATAACCAAACACTCGAAATATCCCTGACAGGGACTTCCACCGACACAATAACAATCAGGGCCATGAACGACGGGCAAGCAATAATTGATGGCGAAGGTGTTAGAAAACCGGGGATTATTGGCAGTTCAGGGGCTAACACAGATTCATATATTGAGATTGAAGGCATTATTTTTAAAAACGCAAAATCAGGCACGGACGATGCGATATTCCACGTTTGGAACAATCACAACACTTTCAGGAGGTGTTCATTTTATTTTGCCGAAAGTGGCAGCAATCAGCAGGGCCTGGCCTTTACACATTCTCAATACAATTTAGCCGAAGATTGCATCGGGGCTTATATTACACGGCATTGTTTCATGTCGTGGGACGACAATGGGCTGGAAACCCACAACACTTTCCGCCGTTGTTTTGCTACCGGATATCATCCCGACCGGAGCGATTCTTTAGGGATTTCGCACTTCAATATTTATGGTGGTTCGTACGATATTGTTGAAAACTGTATTGGTTGGTATGGTTCTCAAAATTATGGAACATCCGTGCATTCGCAAACCGGGGCCAATTACAAATGCAATAATAACAAAGTACTTGGAAGTATTATGCTTGGTGCGGGGCAGGTATCAACATCGCAATGGTATGAAGGGATTGGTATCAGTATAAATCATGCAGGCGGCGAAGCGCCCAAATATAATGAAGTAGAAAACTGTGTGCTTTTTGGTAACCAAATGCATGGATTTAATATTGGTGAGGAGGGGCGTACCGAATACACCATTATAAACCACTGTGTTATGCAAAATAACGACTCTTATGCAATTCGTTGTAAAGACCCTTTAACAACTATCAGTAATTCTGTTTTTTACGATAATGAATATGGTTATAACAGTTCATACCACGAAGGCACCTACTCATTTATTGATAATTTTGGAAATGTAGGAAACAATGGTGTGCCTTCAGAGGAAACCTGGCCAAATTCATTTTCGTCAGATCCCCTGATTACCGATGCAGGACTTCAAATCCCAACTAATTCGCCATGTTACGGCACAGGTGAAAGTGGTTCTGATGTGGGCGCCACAATATGCAGCAGATATGTTGATGGCGTTTTAACTGGCGAACCTTTATGGCCATGGCCTATGCAGGATAGGATATTGGCAGAACTGGGCATTGACATAACGGCGGAGCTAACTACAAAATTTGGCCCCACTTGTCAATCTTTATGGACAGGAAATTCGTCCACCGATTGGGGCGCAACAACAAATTGGACCGGCAGCAACATCCCTGATGATTTTAAAGATGCCACAATCCCAACATCCCCGGCGGGAGGTAATTTCCCGCAAATTGGCAGTAGTGCAGAGGTTTCATGCAAAAATCTTACTATCGAAACCGGGGCCTCATTAACCATAAAATCCAATGCCCTGGGCACAGGTTCCCTGATTGTGGAAGGCACTTCCTCGGGAAACATTACCATTGAACGGTACATAGCCGGGCACACCACCGAATTCAATGGTTGGCATTTTCTCTCCTCGCCTGTTGCTACATTTACAATTGATAGATCAGGGTTTGACCCCGGCGAAAATGATGATCTGTACCGATGGGAAGAAACAACCTCATTGTGGATGAACCATAAGGCCGGCGATCCTGTTCAAATCGTCTCCGGGACAGGATACCTGGTGGCTTATCAATCATCTGGGGCCAAAACGTTTTCAGGTATCCTCAATAATTCCAATATCACCAAAACAAATCTTTCATATACACCCGTAGCTAATGGTACAGGTTGGCACCTGATCGGGAATCCATTCCCGTCTGCCATATTATGGGATGCAACATCATGGGGGCTGTCGGGTGTAAATGCCACTGCAAAGATCTGGAAGGAAAGTACAGCAAGTTATATTGATATTTCAAAAAATGACGCTATCCCCGCCGCCCAGGGTTTTATGATCAACGTCACCTCAGCTACCAATTCAATAACAATCCCTTTGGCCGACCGCTCTCATGAAACACAGGCATGGTATAAAGAAGATGAGGTAAACAAAATAAAACTCACCGCTTACGATACCGAAGGAAATACAGCGCAGGAAAGCATCATCAAATTCAATGAAAATGCCACAACAGGTTTCGACAACCAATACGACTCGCGTTTTCTTTCGGGTTATGCCCCCCTGTTTTTCTCGTTTGCAGAAGGTGAACCCGTTTCGACCAATGCACTGCCTGAATTAACAGAAGCATTGAGCATACCATTTTCTTTCACAAAAAACAGTTCCTCCACATTCAACATCAAAGCAGAAGGCATCGACCAACTTGCCCCCTCCTACCCTGTTTATCTAACAGATTTAAAAATCAATTATACCCAAAATCTGTCCACCGGCCCAACTTATACATTCACTTCCGTGGAGGGAGATAACCCTGCCAGGTTTCTGCTCCACTTTAAACCGGTGGGCATTGAAGAAGAAAGCACAAATCAAAGCAATATCCTGGTTTGGGCCACAAATAATGTAATCAACATCCTTAACCCCCACAGGCAGCCCGGAACAATAAGGGTGATAAATATGCTTGGACAGGAGGTGATGCATACAGAAATGAATGGCGATAACCACGAGGAAATTTACATCGGTTTACCCTCGGCATATTTTATCGTAAGTATTGTTTATAAAAATGGAATAGTGAACAGGAAAGTTTTTATTGAATAATTTTGCGGGATATTTTATTCGTAAATACTTTAATAACAACTTATTGATAATTCTTATTCGCGCATTCGCGGCAAAATTTCACTTATCGGAGTTGACTCAAATATAAAATCTAATAATTATGGGACATAATCATAACCCCGGGCATGCGCCCCACACCCACGAAATCTCAGGGAAAAATATTGGGATAACTATTCTATTAAATATCCTGATAACAGTTTCGCAGGTTATTGGCGGTATCCTTTCGGGCAGTGTGGCCCTGCTTACAGATGCACTACATAATTTTAGCGATGTGATTGCGCTCCTGCTCAGTTATTTCACCAACCGTTTGGCAAAGAAAAAATCAACGGTAAAACAAACATACGGTTTCAAACGGGCCGAAATATTATCGGCTTTTGTAAACTCGGTAACATTAATTGCAATTGCAATATTTTTGATTGTTGAGGCTGTGGAGAGATTTATGGACCCGCAACCGGTGAAGTCGGATTTGGTGATATATTTCGCATTGGGCAGTATCATTATCAACTTTATAAGTGTATTGCTTTTGAAAAAGGATGCAAAAGGGAGCATGAACATGAAATCGGCCTATCTGCACCTATTGACCGATGTGATGACTTCGATAGCTGTGATGATTGGCGGCATATTGATGAAATATTTTGATATCTATCGCATCGACAGCATCCTTTCTATTATAATTGCTGTTTACCTGATTTTTTCGAGCTATAAACTTCTGTTTGCCTCAATCAAAATCTTAATGCAGTTCACCCCGCAAAATATTGAAATACACGACATCCGCGATCAAATACTTTTAGTGAAAGATGTGAAGAATATCCACCATGTCCATTTGTGGCAACTCAATGATAAAGACATGTTTTTTGAAGCACATATTGACCTTGAAAGGGACATTGCAATTTCGGAATTTCAAACAATCTTATCTGAAATTGAAACAGTTTTAAACAAACACAAAATAACACATTATAATATCCAACCTGAATTCAGCAGGGACGATCCTAAGGGTTTGATTATCCAACATTGATGGCTCTTTAAGAACCTAAATTAATTTGATCCCGCACGTGCGGGATGATGATGAGCAAATCCAGACGGACGGACTATGTCCGTTTGAAAATGAAAACCCACGGGGAATTTTTAAAAAACCGACGCAGGTTTACACGGATACAACGGATTTTTAATCCGTTCGACCAGCGAGAATCAGCATCTGAAAATATCGTTAACATGTTAGCATTAGTTGATTTTTAAGAGCCTAATACAAATAAAATGGAAAATAATTATTCCCTATTTTTTTCTAACATGTGACAAGATTTCCGAGTATATCTCTTCGATGGGCTTATAAGTAACATTAATTATAGTCCATTCAGGGCTTGTCCTAAAAATCCCCAGTGCATAATTCAGCTCCTTTTGTACATGTGCCCGGTTTGAATAATCACCTGTCAATCCACCCAAGTGGCTATCCCTGGCCTGCCTCAGCACAGCCAAACGATTAGGGACAGTTGTCAAACAAAATACGCGCTCAGGCGGGATCCTGTAAACTATATCGGGAACCTTGACCCCAAAAATAATCGGAATATTTGCTACGGCCCACCCTTTATACGCCATATAAACACTTAATGGCGTTTTAAAAGTCCTGGAAACCCCTAACAACACTATATCGGCCTTGTTCAATTCTTCGGTCCGTTGCCCGTCGTCGTGGCGAAGGGTATATTCGATGGCCTCAATCCGCTGGAAATAGGCCCTGTTAAATTTATGGAATATCCCTGGTTTTTCTGATGGCACATTATGAAAATGATGTGACAACTGTGCCAAAAGCGGGCCCATCAAGTCGATGGTACGAAGTTCATAAAGACGGCCTTGTTCATGGATGAAGTGGCGCAATTTTTTTGAAACAACAGTATGAATGACCATGCCCTTGATTTCGTGAGCTTCAAGGATAATTTCCTGTACCTGTTTCTTTTTACGTACATTGGGTCGTACATGTGTTTCTACATCAGTTGATTCAAACTGGATCAGGGCTGCTTTTAACGCTTGTTGGGCTGTGTTGCCAGTCCCATCCGAAATTATAAATACATGTTCAATCATACGGGTTTTATTTTAATTATTTTACCAAAGGATCAATTACAAAAAATAGACAGACTATAAACGAAAGCAATAATTTTTCAGTAAAGATAAAAAAAAAATAAACAAAGTTACTTTTCAACATAGGGCACAAACAAAGTATTTGAAGAATAAGTTGGAGCATGAAAGTGGTTCTGCTCCGCAATTGGTCAACTTGTGAATCAATCGGACTAAAATTAAAATCTGGAAAAAAGATAAGGCTATCAATTAATAGTATTAATTTTGATTGCGTAAGTCGATAGCATTTATTTCGACCTTTAAATTATTTAACTATGAACAAATCTATAAATATATAATTGATGACTATTCAAGAGAGTTTAAACAGATTAAAAGAGGGCAACGCCAAATTTGTTGCCGACAAATTGGAAGGTAAATTACAAGATAGTTCAAGAAGGGTATCTTTACTTGATGGACAAAAACCTTATGCCATCATTTTGAGCTGTGCAGATAGCCGGGTTGTGCCGGAACTGGCTTTTGATACCGGATTGGGCGAATTATTTGTTGTTAGGGTCGCAGGCAATGTGGCCAATAGTTCTTCAATCGCCAGCATTGAATATGCAGTAGCTCATGTAGGCACAAAACTAATTGTGGTCTTAGGCCATCAAAGTTGTGGCGCTGTAACTGCTGCTGTGGCCGGAGGGGACAATGGATATAACCTGAACCATTTACTTTCTCACATTACACCGGCAATAATTGCTTCAAAACAAGGGGCCACAGTAAATGATATTGCAAAGAAAAATGTAGAACTTACAGTTGAAGAATTAAAAAACAGATCTCAAATCATAAAAAATGCCATTGACAAGGGAGATATAAAAGTTGTTCCGGCATATTATAATTTAGGTTCGGGGAGAGTGGATTTTTTGGGTTGATCCATAGGGGCAGCAATTTGGAATTAGAGAACATGGCTGAACACTCTTCTATTTGAAATTTTACTCAAATATAAATTTTTGTTATTGATTTTGGTACCGTCCATCCAACGCTGACATTTTAACGTGAAAAATTTCCCAGCCCTGTTGAATTAAAAACACAAGGGCTAAGTAAATGTTTGGTTAATCAATTCTATTTTCTTCGTCCTAAATCTTCATCTTCAGGGGAGCCTTGAATGGTTTTTGTTCGTTCATTGCAAGACATCAACATGCCTTCTTTAAATTGAAAGAAAGCATGAACTTCAGCAATAGTTCTTTTGTTATCTTCAATTTTTGTTGCATGAACCCTATGTAAAGATGCAACACAATCATTTTCTTCAATAAGACAAATAAAATTGAAAAATACATCTTTAATAACTTGCCGTTGTTTTATTATGTGTGCAACAAAATCAGAGTAGTTTATGTGATGTCCGTCAACTATTTGAATGTAGTCGGTACTGACAAATTTTTGTATATATTTTTCAGGATCAACTTGAGGTTGATAAACATTTTCAAACAATGACCTGAGAGTATCTTTTAACATTATTGCCTTCATATTGTATTCCTTTGATTATACAGTTTGCACTACTTTATTAATAATCCATCAAATACTTTCAAACCGTGATTTGGGCACATTACAAACAGGACATCTAAAATCGTTG
This sequence comes from Bacteroidetes bacterium 4572_114, assembly GCA_002254335.1. Lineage (GTDB taxonomy): Bacteria > Bacteroidota > Bacteroidia > Bacteroidales > 4484-276 > 4484-276. Next base: position 7,592 of record NIVA01000018.1, read on the forward strand.
CTAAGATTGTCAAAGGCTACTTCATCTTCCAACCCGTTATATTCCTTTTCAAAAGCTGCATTGTAAACATAACCACACGTTTTGCAGATAAAACTATTTGTTTCCCCCGGGCTTTCATGTCTGCTCTCAGCAATGACATCCTGAGGACATAAGCTCAAAAATACACAGGACGCAGCAGTAGTATTAATCAAATGATGAACCGTATTTTTTTCGATAGTTAAAAGGTCGCCCTTTACCAAATTCATCTCTTGATACGAATCATCATCGACCATTTTATATTTCAATGTCATTTCCCCTTCTAAAATATAATATGACTCTGCATAAAAATGGTAATGCGGATAAGCATCTTTTCCCGAAAAAAGCTCCACAATCTTTTCAGAAAAATAGGGCATATCATTGATGATTTTAACTCTTCGACTGTTTAGTTTGTGCTGTGCAGCAACTTTATGTTTTTCTGCAATACCGTTTAGGTTATTTCTTTTTATCCCCATAATGTTCTCTTTCCCAGTCAATAATACTAATATAAAAAAATGATTTTTTGTCTTCTAACTATTTCGTTCTAACCATGCCACTTATTTCGGAGTGTGGGCACCAGCCAAAAACCCATGCAATATTACATAAATATGTATCATTATGGATATGTTTTTTGAAGAAAAGAGATAAATGTGAATACGTGCTTAGGCTATAAATAGTCATTGTTTGTACATCCGCTTTTTGGTGCGTAATCCTTGCGATAAATATTGGGGTATTTGTAATCCTTCAATAGCTTGACTGCATAAATATTCTCCGCCTATTTGCAACGAAGAATCCGAAGTGAAAATGAAAAATAGCAAGTTGGGTTAAGCTACAACAACATTCTTGCAACTTCAACAGCTTCCGGGCCTATGTCAACCCCGTGAATACAATTTTAAATTAAATGATGTTTCCCGATAATCGGTAAATGAGGTGCCACTGCCGTTTTTAAAGAAAATCTGCATAATCTTGTTGTAACATATCTGCCCCCAAACCGTCAAAACATAATAAATATTCCTCATATTTGACGATTAATTAAATATTTCGGAAAATAAATAAGCAAGTTTATGAAGCATGGCAAAACAAAAAACATGAAAAGGATATTTCTTTTATCAATATTTATTACATTAATATCGTTTGTTAACGTAAATTCACAAACAGCACAAAACCCTGCAATTAATGAAGTTACCAGAAGTGACAATTCTAACGAAGAGCTAAAAGGATTTGTTCTTGATCTAAAAAATCACACAGCCCTTCCTTATGCCAATATTTATGCCCTACACAAAAACAAAGGTACCGTTAGCAACGAGAAGGGCCATTTCGCGATAAATATTTCGGGCCTGGATGAAACCGATACATTACGTTTTCAGTACATTGGCTACAAAACCAGGAATCTTACAATCAATGAATTAGGCAAATCCTCGGTAGTTTATTTAAAAGAGGATATAATTAATTTAAGTGAGATACTAATATTTGGAAGTGAACCTGATCCGGTAGCAATTGTAAAAAAAGTATTGGAAAACAAAGATTTGAATTATAAAAATACGACAACTAAAAACCAAATATTTATCCGTGAAAGGAGTACTGCCGATATTGAAACCAGCATAAAATTTAAAAAAAGTTCGTTCCCTCAATTAGATGAAGACATTACAAAATTGGCCGAAAAATCAGTGCCGGAACATACCACTTCCTATACCGACTTTTTAGGGTATCTCTATTTTTCTGAAAACCAAGACGATTCACTTACCTTAAAAATCGACCCCATCAGGGCCGTATCACTTAAAGAGAAAGACATTGCCGAACTTGAACAATTAGAAACTGTTTTTGAAGATCTTTTTGCCGACACCGGTGAAAAAGAGTATTGGAAAATAAAAAGCGGGGTTTTTGGTCAAAAAATTGATATTGATGAAGAAAATGAAGAACCGGAAAAAGATACTTTGAATGGACAAGACACTTTGAAAAATAACAACAAGATGCTGCGTTACTATCGCAGAAGCATTGCCCGTCAACTAAAATATAGTTTATTGGATGATGATAAAGAATGGGAATTTTTGCACAAAACCGGTAGATATAAATATACAATTGCGGGAGGCACCAGGGTAAACGGGGAAGATGTGTATATAATTGACTTCATGCCCAAAAACAGCGGGAAATATATTGGCAGGGTATTTATATCAACAAATACTTATGCCTTAATCAGGGCCGATTACGAATATGCCCCCGGGAAAACAGGGAGAGACTTTCATCTTCTTGGAATTGGATATATAGAAAATCAATTTGATGGGTCAATATATTTTGAGAAAAAGGACAGTATTTATTGTTTGAAGTATTTCTCAAAAAAAGAGGGAAGCCATGTAAGCATCGACAGGAATGTGTCCTTGCTAAAGAAAAGAAAAAGGTTCCTTTTCAACAAAAAACTAAATGAGATAAAAGTAGGGGTCATATTCGCAGTAAATTCAGAAGAATCGATTGAGTATTTAGTTCTCGACGACAAGGAAATCCCTCATAAACAATTTGTTGATTTTGAGCAAAAGGATCATTTGGAGATGATTTATGTCGATCAGTTTGACGACAAATTATGGAAAGGTTACGCTATAATAGAGCCCACGCAACAAATGAGGGAATACAGAAAACAGGAAGCGGATATTCTTGAACAAAAATAAAATATATTTACTCTTGAATTTATCAAAACTAAGGATGTTGTGTTTAAAATAAAAGCTCCCCAGTGTATTGGTAAGATTAACGTACTTTTCAGGTCAATTGACGCTCGTATTGCTTCTTCCGGCATCATGTGCAAAAGCTTCCAATCTCCGTGGTATTAACCACATTCCATTAAAGATAAATCAAAGCAGTCAGCAGTATTGAAACTTGAAACCTACGAAGGACGGGTGCCGGGTGTCGGATGAAGGGAGCCAAGCGCAACTTGAAACTTGAAACCTGCCTGCCCGCCGTAGCGAAGCGAAGGAGGGAAACCTGAAGTGCCAGGGCCACCATCCCTTCCACACATATCAACACTACTCTTGATGAATTCAATATAAAGTCAGGGCTTGAATATATTTACAAATTGCTACAAATGTTAAATCTGATAATCAATCTGTTATAAATTCAAGCCTTGACTATAACTGTCTGACAGCTTTTTAAAACTTTTACTTCCCAATCATATCAACACTACTCTTGATGAAATCAGTAAGTGCCTGTCCTTTCAGCAAATTCTGCGAAAGCATTGCAAGGTTGGTCAATTGTTTTGCCATTTCTTCGCGTTTGCCATCATCTTCTTCTTTAAGGATATCGTTAACCAGTTTGTGGTTGGTATTAACAACAAGGTTATAGCTATCGGGCAAATTGCCCATCCCCATCATTCCGCCGCCACCGCCCATGGCCGACATGTCTTTCATCCTGCGCATAAACTCGGGCTGGGTAATAATCACGGGCATATCGCTTTCGCTGAGGTTGTTGAACATTACCGTGAATTTTGGTTTTTCAACTACCTTTTCAAACACCGGCTTGATGGTTTCCTTTTGCTTGTCGTCAAGTTTTGAAGGAAATTCAGCATCATCCTTTTTAATCAGGTTGTCGATGGTGTCGGCATCTACCCTGACAAATGAAGTGTTTTCAAATTTCTGCTCAAGCTGGTTGACGAAATGGTTGTCCAGCACACCGTCCATCAGCAAAACATCATAACCTTTTTCGATGGCCGATTGGATATAACTGTGCTGCTCATCTTTATTGCTGGTGTAAAGGTAAACCAGTTTTTTATCCTTATCTTTTTGGGTACCTTTAATTTTATCCTTATATTCATCTAAGGTAAAATACTTGTTTTCCATATTTTTAAGTAGGCAAAACTTCTTGGCACGTTCATAAAACTTATCTTCTGAGATGATCCCATACTCGATAAATACCTTGATATCGTCCCATTTCTTCTCAAATTCTTCACGGTTATCTTTAAAGAGACCCTCAAGTTTATCGGCCACTTTTTTCATTATGTGGTTGGAAATCTGCTTAACGCGACGGTCGCTTTGCAAGAAACTACGTGAAACATTTAATGGGATATCCGGTGAATCGAGCAAACCATGAAGCAAAGTGAGAAAGTCGGGGACAATGCCTTCGACCGAATCGGTTACAAAAACCTGGTTTGAATAGAGTTGGATTTTATCGCGCTGTACTTCGAGGTTGCTTTTTACCTTTGGAAAATACAAAATCCCGGTAAGGTTAAACGGATAGTCAACGTTTAGATGAATGTGGAACAATGGCTCCTCAAAATTCATGGGGTAGAGTTCCCTATAAAAGGTTTTGTAATCCTCATCCTTCAACCCGGCAGGTTTTTGTTTCCATAAAGGGTTGGTGTTATTGATGATGTCAGGTTTTTCAACCTCGGTATATTTATCATTGCCGTCCTTGTCCTTTTCGCCTTCCACTTTCACCTGTTCCTTCTTCATGCCAAACTGGATTGGCACAGGGAGGAAACGGCAATATTTATTCAGGAGTTCGCGTATTTTGTGGTCTTCTAAGAACTCTTTTTCTTCATCGCTGATGTGCAGGACAATTTCTGTTCCGCGGTCTTCTTTAACAGTTTCTTCCAAAGAATAGTTGGGGCTGCCGTCGCAAACCCATTTTACGGGTTTTGTAGGGCCACCTTTTTTGTAGGTTTTGGTAATAACCTCCACCTTGTCGGATACCATAAACGATGAATAGAACCCCAGGCCGAAATGGCCGATAATGGCATTTTTTTCGGCTTCGGTCTTGGTCTTAAATTTCTTGACAAACTCCTCGGCGCTCGAAAACGCAATCTGGTTGATGTATTTGTCCACCTCTTCGGTTGTCATGCCAATGCCCCGGTCGGTGATTGAAAGCGTGCCTTTCTTTTTGTCCACTGCAACCTGTATGGTGAGGTCGCCCAGTTCATCCTTAAAATGTCCGGTGCTTGCCAGCGTCTTTAGTTTTTGCGTGGCATCCACTGCATTGGAGATCAACTCCCTGAGGAATATCTCATGATCGGAGTAAAGGAATTTTTTAATAATTGGAAAAATGTTCTCTGTCTGTACGTTAATTTTACCCTTTTGCATATCAGTTCTATTTTATTGTTAATTTCTGTTTAAAAATATCTATAATTTTTGCCGCCAAAATCAAAGGTTGTGCCAGCAGGTTTTTGCTGACAAAATGTCCTGGAAGTAGGGAAATGGAAAATTGGAAAGAGGGAATAATGGAATGATGGAATGAAGAAAAGATTTCAGATCAAACATAAAACTCTTTAGTGGCAGGGTTTCTTGCATTACTATTCTCTAAGCGACTTGAAGTCGCTTAGAGAATTAAACAGCCCGATTGGTGTTGCGGTTAAAGTATTGAGACCTAACAGGTCTTGAAGACCTGTTAGGTCTTTTTGCGGGGCCGAAAACTTTCCATCGTCCGCAAAGTATCGGTAATATTTCCTTAGCGACTTTGAGTCGCTTACTTCGCTAAGGATTTTTGGGACTGCCTTTCTCAACCGTGCGGCATTGCCAAAGTTCTGCGACCTGTACCACAGTAATTTCCCATCACTACCATACATGGCAAATCCGGTTTTCACCCCTAAGTCGATGGATAGAAGCAACTCCATTGGAAAAAAGTATTTCCCGTACATACAGGACTAAAATATTCCTCAATGGTTAAGTTTATGATATTAAATAGCTTATGTAAAATAATATTTTATTTTTCATTTTGGATATTGTTTACATTATCGCATTGAAGCCCCGCAGTTGCGGGATTTCGCTACGCTCAACATTAAATCATTGAAGTCCCGAAGTTTCGGGATTCCACTAAATTCGCAGTAGAACCTATTTTTAAAAAGGTACATTGAGACAGGATTGAAAATCCATTTTATGCAAAGATAGCAAATCCTTTATCTACCACTATCACAGCCCCCATCCCCACCCCGAAAGCTTTCGGGGCTTCCCCTGCAGGGGAAGGGAGTCCCAACGCACAAGCTACTGCAGAAGCCAGTGCGGTGGCATCCTCCCCTTCAAGGGGGAGTTAGAGGGGGTCTGAAAAGTTTTGCAAATAAAACCACCACCTTAATAATTACGAATAAAAAACTAAAACCTCACCGACACCTTTAGGTTAAAAGAAACCGTTAGATAGTCCCTGTCATCAAAGAGGATATCCATAAAACGGCTGACATCGGCCCTGAGCCTAATAACCAGCGATTGTAACGGATAAAAATTAAATGAAGTGCCTGAACCCATGCGCATGGTTTTGTAGGTGTTGTAACCAAAAGTATTTTGATACGACCCTGCAAAAGTTTGCTGCACCTCCATGTACCTGAGCCAGGTAAAACGTTTGGTGCGCCAAATCAAATCGAAGGATGATTCGTAGTTGTCGGTAAAATCCTGCATATTGCCATAATCGCGGTCGATACGTCGGTAGAGCAGATTAAAGATATTGATAAAACCACTTGTCCAGCGGTGTTCAACCCAAACTGACGGTTCGTAATCCATCGAATTTATCACAGGCCCAAGGTCCTGGAAAAACTGCCGGTATTGCGCCACTATATGCGTGGCCGTGCCAACTTTAAGGTCGAGTTTTTCGATAAGCTGCCACGATGATTTTTTGATCATACTCCCTGAAATGCCGTTGTCCTGCGTGTTCCATTGCAACATGCTGTAGAGAAACCAATTTCCGCCGGGCCTGATTTCGTTTTTGATAAAATAGTTTTTAATGAGCAACGATTTGGCGGGGTTTGGGGTTTCCTGTGTGTTGAACCTCCAAAGTTGCCCGCTCATCTTGTCTTCTGTTTCGCCTATCCGGTCGTTGGTCTGGTTATAATTAAACTCGAAAAACAACAACGAAAGGGGGTCCCACAACTGCCCGGGGGAAAGCCTGACATTCACCTGACCAAAATTCCGCAGGTAATAAACGTTCATGTCATTGTTGAAGGTGAAGGTTTGTTTCAGGTTGTTTTCGATGCGGAACGAAACCTGCATGGCACGCCACTGGTTGATGGCCAGGTCGGCCAGCAACCGCTCATCCTTTGAAACGGGATTTTGTAACGTGCCGGAAATATCATCGGTAGTGTTGGCCCGGTAGAAAAAACCTGTTTGTACCCTTTCGGTAACCTGGGCCGACACCCTGGCATAACCCTGAAAAAATTGTTGTTTTCGCGAACCGGTATTCCAATCATCATCTTTGATGCCTGCACGTAAAAAGTTTTCCAGCTTCAGGTTTTTAATGTGCATAAAATCCATTACCGGGGCAGGAAACTGGTATTCGAGCAGGTTCTGGAAAAACTGCTTTTTGCTGGTCGAGTCAGCGCTTTCCGAAAACCTGTCCTGATAGGTGAAATTAACATTTGGCAGCTTGGGGTGGTGCAACAAAAAGGTTGCGTTCCCCGATCTTTCCCTGGCATCTGCGTCTTTGTCCCGCGCATCTGTTCCCTCTAACAACTGCCAATCGCCCAAAAGGCGCAGATAATCAGTTACATCCACCGAGGTGTAAAATTTCAGCTTATCTTTAACATCACCAAAAAATGCCTGCTCACGATA
>NIVA01000018.1:15128-22393 GCA_002254335.1 Bacteroidetes bacterium 4572_114
GCTTCGATATGTTGGGCGGTAAATTTATTTTCTTCGGTTTGGTAAGCTATGCCGGGGATTAACCGAAAGTCAAACTTCCCCGCAGTTTTTCTTATCTCGCCATGCAAATCCAGCAAGTGTGTCGAATCTTCTGTCAGGTTTTGCCAATCGGCTTGCAGGAATAAGTTATCAGACGGGCTAAAGTTGAAGCTTGCCTGGTTAAGGTTTCCCCCGTTTTCGATGTAATATTCGTACTCAATTTCAATACGTGTGTCCGAACTTACGATCCCTTCCCGCACAAAAATCAGGGTACCGTTGGTGTAATCCAACACATAATCATTACCGCCCGTGGCCACAATCCCGTCCAGCCGTAAAACCTCACTGCCCCTGACCAGGTTTTTGTGCTCAAGCATTATCATCGACAATTCGGTCTGGAAATTTGCCCTCATGGTATAATACGATTGTGCCATAGCAGTATCATAAACACCTGAAGGAAACGGCTTTGGGTCAGGAAAAAACAAGAACCCTTCGATATAATCAATCCATTTAGAATCCACCCTTCCGTTGCCATCTTCATCAAGCCCAAACTGCTGCAGGGGCACATTGCCGCCGGTTTGATCGGTTATTTGAAAACCGAATGTATATGGCACCATCTGTTTGCCTTTGAGGTAATAGAAATTCATGGCCCGGGCCGAGCCGGTTTCATCCTGCAAAATTTCTTCATATTCCCGGCCATCCAAAACATACCGGATTGCTATGGTCCATGCCGGCTGCACAACCTTTAACATCCTCAAAACATTTGCCTTAGAATACCATGCATAGTCCTCTGCACCAACCCAAAGGTCATAGTCGCCCAAAACACCGGCGATGGTGGTGTTTGTAAGGGTGTTGGGATCATTGCCCCCTGAAGTTTTGTCATCCACATACAGCCTGATGTTTTCCGGTGTAAAAAGTGTGTCAAGACCCGGAAGCCGAAAAAACTGGTTTTTCAGGTAGTGGATATCTTCAACTTCTGTAGAAAAATCGCTGAACGCGCCATTGTAATATTCATAAGTTTTTACTGATTTTAGCCGTCCCGAAGCGGCCATCAAGGTAAACAAGCTGCGCTTAAACACCGGGGTTTTATCGCCGTGTTGCAGCCAGATGTCCGATCCAAACATTTCGGCCCCCTCGCCAAACGGGCGGTTGCCTGAGCTATACCTAAAATCGCCCCAACCTGCCCCTCGTAACAAATCATTGTCGTTGCCCCGGTATTTCAGGCCAAAAATTGTATCGCTGTAATCCACGTTATTATAAAACCCCGACAACCTGCGCATGTTGCTAAAATCAACCTGGCTCTTAACATCGAGGCGGTAAGCTGAAACCCTCTCTTTCGATGAAACTTCGCCGGCATCATCAAATTGCCGGTCAAGCTGCTCAACAATCCTAATCCGCGTACCTTCCCAGCTCCACTTGTATTTCCCCAAACCAATATGACCACCTTCGCCATTATCGAAAAGGTTTTTAAAAAGATTGGCGCCACCAACTTTTCCGCCCCGGGCATAGCTGAATTTTCTCCATGGGTCGCGCACTGTTTGCCGATAGTCGATAAATTGATCTTTAAACAAAAAAGTATTGTTGCCATCAGAATACACGGAGGTAAAATCCAGGGCTGCCAGGCCTGTTGAATAATCCTGTATTTCCCAGCTTTTGAGGCTACGGTCCCACACCATCACATTTTTATCGGTGAGTATCCAAAAATTCTTATAGTTCAAAAAGCCATAATTGATAGAAACCTGGTCGAGGTTGTTATTGCCTTCAAATTCATCCCAAATGCCCGAATTCCTGTCATAGTAATAAATCCCAAGTTTGGTGATGGCCCAAATGCGTTCGTTCTCAACATAAAGTTCAATAAGGTTTTTGCTGGTAAGATATGGAAATTCAAAAAACTGTTGGCTTTGCAATTGAGGGTTAAAACTAACAAGCCCGTTGTCGCACACAAGCCAAATTTCATTTTTCAAAACAAAAAGCCTGTCGGGGGTGATGCCGGTATCGGCGGCCACTGTATAATTTCTCCATTTCTCGAAAAGTGTATTATACTCCGAAAACCCATTGTCGTGGATTATCCACACATACTCCCCCAAAACTTTTACATCGCCAACATTTGGGTTTGGCAGCCCACGCGATTTATCATAGAGTTCCCATTGCTCAATCAATAAATCGAACCTTGCCAGCCCGTTGTTTGTTGATGCCCACACATAATCCCCTTCAAAAGCCACATTTGTTACCACCGGTGACGGCAAACCATTTTCCGCATCAAAATAGAGCCAATCGTTGAGCCTGACGTGCAGCGCGGCCAACCCGGTATCGAGGACACACCAAAGCCATTCCTGATGATAATACATCTGTTTTACCTCACGGCCCTGTTCGCCAACTGGCAGGGCATACCGCTTGTAGGAATCATCACCGGGATTATACTGGAGCAGCCCCGAAGGTGTGCCAATCCAGATTTGCGTTTCGGCCTGGAGCACAGGATATGCCTGCCGGATACCCACCCGGTTAATCTGGGAATTTGCCTCCTCTGCAATTAAAAAAATAAAAGCAAATATTAGCAGGGTTTTGATAGCCCTGTTTTTTGAAGCACCCATCAGGAAGAAAATAATTTATTGAGTATCATATTGTTCACAATGACTATTTTTTGGGCGGCTGAACCGGGCTTTCCGTTTGTAGTTGTCTCATGCCGGCTGTTTTTTTGTAAGTGTGCGGGGGTCTTCCTTCGTCAGCCACCGCCCACCAACAATGTTTGGAACACTCTATCACTGCAAATAAGCCAATCCTGGATATATATGGTTTTTTCTTTTTTTAAACTGTTTTCGTCTGAACACATCATCCCGAAATTTTGGGACAAACTGTGATATGTGGCGAAAGTTTCTTCAATCTAAAATGATTTTGCGGATTTTTGAATTTTTCGATATATTTACTTTTATAATGAAACAGGGACACTTTTTAATATCAAAAAACTCATTTTAAACCTTTTTGTAGTTATAAATATTCTTTCCTCCATAAACTGCGCCGAGACCAAGAAGAATAAATAAGCCGTTGCCTATTGGTGCTCCACCACCGGGAACATTTCCGGTTTCTCCATGTTCGGGTGGTGGTGGCGGAGGGGCATCAGCTTTTGCATTTAATGTTATTAATGTTGCTCCAACAATAAATAAAGTGATTGTTAATGTTTTTAATTTTGTTTTCATAATTTTTTGTTTCATGTTTCCCTCCTTCGCTTCACTTCGGCGGGCAGGCAAATTTCGGGTTTCAAGTTTCATGTTTCCAGTATCCTGTTTCTACTCAATATATATTTTCCCACTTATTGATATTTTATCCGTAATAATCCTAACAACGTAATATCCTTTTGATAGATTTAATTCAATGGCATTTACAGTGTTAGAATATCTTTTTTCCATTACAAGTTGCCCGGGCATGTTGAATAATTGGATTGTTCCGTTTTTTAATTCTTTATCAATTATATAAAGGTTATTATCGTAAACATAAAAGCGGACATCATCGGTATCTTGTGATTCTTCTTCTATGTCGTTTACACCATTGAAGTGAAGCATAAAACGTTCGGGGTTGTCGTTGGGATTTGAAGTAAATGCGTATTCCGTTGTAGTTTTCATCTCTGTTGTTACGCCGGTTTTCAGGTCTTCGAGATAGATTTGTACTGTTTCCCAAAATGTGTTTTCTTTAACAGAGAGCACATATTCGCCCGATCCCCCTACTTCCAACCCTAACGGGATAAGCACTTCCTCATTGGAATGGGGCAAAACATTAATCGACAAAATCTCATCAGGAAGTATTGAATAAAATTGTGGCGCTTCTTCGGTGCCGTAAAGTTTATAAGCATCAAATTGGCTATCAAAACCATTACTTGCACCATCGTTAAAATTAATATATATTTCATCTTCATAATTATTTCCTGTAACTTTCAATACGAAAAGGTCGGGAACTGTTTCAGATGATTTGTAATAATTTTGTGAGCTGTGTGTTCGTGATGCCTGTGGAATTGTTATTGAAGGTGATGCTGCATTTGCTTTTACAAAAAACCCCTGCATTGGAGGGATTATCCCATCGGTCAATGCCCCTGAAGTACCATTCCAGCTTTTGTATTGCCCGGCAGCCCCATCATAAACATAAACTGTGGCATCAACATTAGAACGGCCCCATGTGCCCAAATCCCAATCTATCGCCGAAGGGTAAGGATTGCCGATAAGGTTCCATCCATCTCCTTCCCCGCTTGTATAAGTTAGTGCCGGAATACCAGTACCGGATGCTTTGTCACCATAATTTAACAAGCCTGTAAAATCCTTTGTAATATTTTCATTATAAGCAACAAAATAGCCTTTTCCAACAATAAAAGCCGGATTGGCAAGATTGGAAAAATTTTCCCATGTTGCCCCCTGATTATAATTTCCATTTCCGGCTTTAATGTTTATCCAGTAATTATGTATCTCGTTCCAATAGTAAAAATCAATTCCTGAGGATATTGGAGTTGCAACAACATCAACAAATTCAGCACTGATATTTTGGCTGTTCACCGGTGAAGATAATAAATGCCAGCCTGTGGCCCCTTTACTAAATTGAGGTATGTACCTCTCAACTGTTGCGGTTACACCGGAACTTTCGATAAGCGACCCTGTGCCCGTTTCATTGCATTTCAACTCCAATTCGCCTTCATTATACATATAGCCGGCAACTGTAAGGGCTTTTCCGGGATTTACGGTTACGGCTTTTCCCGATTTGATAAATATGCTGTTTAGCTCTAGTGGGGAGCCCGGTAAATTGTCAACCTCCAAATTGTGCGTTGCCGATTCAAGTATCAGGATGTTGTCGGTAGGTCCGGGAACGGTACCGGTACCCCAGTTATCAGCATTTTCGGGGTCGGAATTTTCAGAACCGTCCCAGCTTATTCTTTCTTTTTGAAAACTAACGAACGGATATCCATCGTTGAGTGTCCCGTCTATATCCCAATCATCTTCATCGGCAACATCATCAAACGGATTCCCGGTAAAGTCCCAGGCATCCGTAAGATCGGGTGTTGTTTCATTGGTAAAACTTGCAATATTTTTCATTTCTTCGGTTGTCCTGCCTTCACCACCGCCCGTTGATCCGTTATCCCCCGAAGTTTCGGTATCCCAGAAGCAATCTGAAACGGTTCCACTGCCTTGGCCTATAAATCCCTGAGAAGCAGTTAATCCGTTTACAACTCCTGTGGAATAGCAATTTTCTATTGTGTTTCCCGGACGATTGTTTCCGGCAAAACCCCCCAAATATGTAGAGTTTCCCGATACCTCGCTGCGTGAATATGAATTGGAAACAGTACAGTCGTTCCAGTTATACCCAATCAACCCTCCTGTAGATTGATCACCTGATATATTTCCCGTTGAAAAACATCTGTTAACAGTAGTGCTGGATTGAATACCAATAAGGCCTCCCGTGCTGTTATTGCCTGTTACAACAACTGCTGAAGAACAATAGGAAATTTGAGCAGAAATTGCATAAGCTATCAAACCTCCGATATAATTCCATGATGTTTCAACCGAGCCGGCGGTTTTGCAAGCTGAAATAATGGCATCGGTTGTTTGCCCGGCTAATCCACCAACAAATTGTTCACCTGAAACCGAAACATTGGTTTCGCAATCGATAACCGTGGAAGTTGTGGAATTGTTGATTTCGCCAACCAGCCCGCCAATATATTCATTTCCGTTTAAAACCCCGGAAACAAAGCAGTTTGAGATATCTGTATTTACCGGATACCCTATCAATCCACCTAGCCTGTCGTTGCCTGTTATGTTCACATCGGCCAACCTGACATTGGTTATGTTAGCACCATCGACAAGCCCGAACAATCCGAGGTTATCGACCGGATTATCGATCGTAAGATTTGAAATTTGATAATTTGCCCCGTCATAATGCCCGGCAAAAATGTTTATTCCTTCTCCAATAGGTTCCCAACCGGTACCCTCGTTCCACGGTGCTTCACCAAGATCGATATCATCTGTCTGAACAAAAAAGGCATATATACGAGCCCTTACACTGTTTAAATGAGATGGATGTGATATTTGATAGGGGTCGGCTTCGGTACCGCTACCACCGGCAAAACCAAATTGCTGTGGGTTGTGCTGCCATTCAAGGTATGGGTATCCCTCGTTAAACTGTCCGAAACCAATGTCAGGGTCTTCTACCCAAGGATATGCAAAATTCCAGTCAACATAAGTATCTTCCGAATGCGGAAAGGTCATTTCATCTGTTGTCCTCCCTTCGCCCGGGCCTGGTTCGGCAATACCCGAAACTTCGGTGTCCCAATAACTGTTGCTTATTGTGCTGTTATTTCTACCGGCCAGGCCCCCTACATAAGCCCCCGACCCTGTGACAATACAGTACGAATAACAGTTGGTTATGGTTGAACCGTTGTTATAGCCTGTTAATCCGCCGGTGGTGCCATCGCCATCTACCGTGCCCATCGAATAGCAATTTTCCACAATTGAATTATCGTAAAGGTATCCTATCAATCCGCCTGAATGCAAACCGGAACCAGTCAAATCACAATCGGTGTAGCTTAAGGTTATCTCGCTTTGGTAAGCCCTGCCCACTAAACCGCCTACATTGTCGTTGCTTCCGGTTACGGTACTCAAAGCATAACAAAATATAATATCCGTTTCGTCTAGTTTACCAACAAGGCCACCAACAAAATCGAGCCCATCCACATCGCATACAGAATGACACCTACGGAAAAGCGAACCATCATCAGCATACCCAACCAAACCGCCAACCTGGTGATTTCCGGAAACCGAACCTGAAGAAAAAGTTTGGGGCAAAGCTTCATATGGGTGATCCGCTGCATTAATTGTAGAGCCACCAAGAAAAGAACCGGCCAAAGCCCCTGTATTTTCGTCACCGTCAATAGAAACATCAACAAGCTCAATATCATAAAATCCAGCACCGTCCGTTACGCCGAAAAGGCCAATATCCGATTCGGACGGACGATTGATAAACAGATTATTAATTGAGTAATCGTATCCATCGTAAGAACCTGTAAACGGATTATCAACAGTTCCTATGGGCTCCCATCCTGCATCAACATTAAAAGGCACTACATCAAGGTCAATATTGCCAATTTGCACAAAGTAAGCATTTAAGTATAGATAAGCACCATCGTCATCAGTTAATTTAATGTTGTTCAAATGAGTGGGTGTTGCTATCAGGTATGGGTCGAAAAAAGTACCTTCACCTCCCCCGAATTGCGCTTTTAG
>NIVA01000178.1 GCA_002254335.1 Bacteroidetes bacterium 4572_114
AAATGGCACCATAGAGGATAAGCGCGGTAAACACAGAAAATATCTCCCATATGTTTTTACTGAGCAAGGTGTTTCTATGCTTTCTGCTGTATTACGTAGCCAGGTGGCTGTTAATGTGAGCATTCAAATAATGGATGCCTTTGTAGAAACACGAAAATTCATCTCTAAAAATGCAGGTGTTTTTCAACGTCTTGATAAAGTAGAACAAAAACTGATAGAGACAGATACAAAGTTCGATAAAATATTCGATGCTCTCGAAAGTGGAGATTTAAAGCCCAAACAAGGGGTTTTTTACAACGGACAAATTTTTGATGCCTACAAACTCATTGCCGATATTGTTCGTTCTGCCAAAAAATCTATTTTGCTAATCGACAATTATGTGGATGATACTGTTTTGCTTTTACTTTCAAAACGAAATAATAAAGTGGATGCTGTCATTTATTCCAAATCAATATCACCATTATTAAAGCAGGACTTAGAAAAACATAACCAACAATATGCACTAATTACAATAAAACATCTTAAAACATCTCACGATAGATTTATTATTATTGATAATGAAACGGTTTATCATATTGGTGCTTCTTTAAAAGATTTGGGTAAAAAGTGGTTTGCATTTTCCAGACTTGATATTGATGCAGAGGATATCGTTGGAAGATTATGAATAAAAAAATGTAACACTAATATGGCACTAATCTCATTAGAAGGAATGGAATTCTTCGCTTATCACGGATGCTTTAGCGAGGAACAGATTATCGGTACCCGGTTTGTTGTTGATCTTTATATTGAAACAGATATGAAAGAGGCGGAGGAAAGCGATAAATTATCAAAGACCATTAATTATCAGGATGTTTACCTGATGGTTAAGGAGCAGATGATGGTAAAATCAAAACTACTTGAACACCGGAGAAAATAGATGAACCCGCTGTTTGTCCAAAATGCGGAAAGGGGTTTACGTGTAGCCCGGCCGGTAAATGTTGGTGCAATGAGGTTTTAGTCCCACCAGCGAAACTCAACGAAATCAAGGATAAATTTGATAGTTGCCTTTGTCCTGATTGCCTAAAAAGCTACTCATAATTGAGTCCGGTCTCAAAAGCTGTCAGACAGTTATCTTCTAAACTACACATTGAATCTAAAGTACAGTATGTCTGACTTTTAACCTAAACTGTCTGACAGCTATTCACCCAAATTGGCAAATCAGCTAATTTTCCAATTTACTTCCCCCTCATTTTTGCCCAACTGTCCCTCAATGGAACTGTCCGGTTAAAAACAAGTTTTTCTGCCGTACTATCAAGGTCAACACAAAAATATCCAAGCCGCTGAAACTGGAATTTATCTCCGGGGGAAACAGTTTTCAGGCTTGGTTCCAGCTTGCAGTTTTCCAATATTTTTAATGAACCGGGGTTAATGTTGGTTTTATAATCTTCTCCATCTTCAGGGCTTTCGCTAATAAACAAGCGGTCGAACAGCCTCACCTCGGCATCAATGGCATGTTGCGCCGAAACCCAATGCAATGTTCCCTTTACCTTGCGCTTGCTTCCCTCCATGCCACTTCGGCTGTCAGGGTCATAGGTGCAATAAATTGTTTCAATTTCACCGGTTTCACTATTCAGTTTGTAATCTTCACATTTAATGATGTAGGCTCCTTTAAGGCGCACTTCCCTTCCCGGCCCTAACCTGAAAAACTTCCTCGGCGGGTCGATCATAAAATCATTTTTTTCGATATAGATTTCCTTTGAAAAAGGTAGGTTTCTTGTGCCGGCATCCTTATCTTCAGGATTGTTTTCTGTTTCCATCTCTTCCACAAGACCATCAGGATAATTGGCAATAATTAATTTAACAGGATCCAGCACGGCCATTGCGCGGGTGGCCTTTTGGTTTAAATCTTCACGGATGCTATGCTCTAACAAGGCAACATCAATAACGTTGTTGCGCTTGGCAACACCTACTTTATCGGCAAATAGTTTTAGCGATTCGGAAGTATAACCACGTCTTCTTAAACCGGAGATGGTTGGCATCCTGGGGTCGTCCCAGCCATTTACGTATCTCTCTTTCACCAGTTCCAGGAGTTTTCGTTTGCTCATTACCGTGTAGCTCAGGTTGAGGCGGGCAAATTCAATTTGTCGCGGACGGTAATCAGTTTCCTGGATCTGATTTACAAACCAATCGTACAATGGCCTGTGCACTTCAAACTCGAGTGTGCAAACCGAATGGGTGATCCCTTCAAGGTAATCCGACTCGCCATGTGCCCAGTCGTACATCGGGTAAACGCACCACTTATCACCCGTGCGGTGGTGGTGCGCATGTAAAATACGGTACATCACCGGGTCGCGCATGTGCATATTGGGCGATGCCATATCAACTTTTGCACGCAAAACACGTTCTCCATTTTGAAATTCCCCGGCTTTCATCCTTCTGAAAAGATCCAGGTTTTCTTCGGGGGTGCGGTTTCTGAACGGACTTTCAATACCTGGCTTTGTGGGGGTCCCTCTTTGTTCGCTTATGATTTCGGCAGACTGGTCGTCAACAAAAGCATTACCGGCGAGGATAATTTTTTCGGCCCATTCATAAAGCTGGTCAAAATAATCGGAAGCAAAAAACAGGCGATCTTCCCAATCGGCGCCAAGCCATTTCACATCCTCCATTATTGAATCCACATACTCCTGTTCCTCTTTGGTGGGATTGGTATCATCAAACCGAAGGTTGAACTTTCCACTATATTTTTTAGCAAGGCCATAATTTAAAATAATAGATTTGGCGTGGCCGATGTGAAGATATCCGTTGGGTTCCGGGGGAAACCGGGTGTGTACCCTTCCGGCATTTTTACCTTCTTTAATATCTTCATTAATGATTGTCTCAATAAAATTCAGGGGGTGCTTTTCGTTTTCTATCATAATCATAAATTATTTATTCCGGGTTAACTTTTTTAGGTCAGCAAAAGTAGGATTTAATTTAATTTTTATTGAATATAATCAAGTTGACCCCAAGGGCCATACTAAAAACATGTCTTAAGCCAACCTCACTGGATTTGAAAAGATAGGTTAAATATAGATCATTGGTTGTGGTTTCGATATAAAAATCCACGGCTTTTATGAAATGATCTTCCCCGATGGATTTCCTCACCTTTGCCCCAAAATTAAAATGAAACCGGTATGCATTGGGCGCATAATAACCATCGGGATATGATTGTGGCAACCTGGTAAAAGTATTGGTGCCCCCCGAAAATTGCCTGCTTATTGTGATCCCGGTCTGCGGCGACAGATGCCAATCCTTTTTTAAACCCCATGTTTTTGGGATAAAAATACCCTTTATAAACACATTATGGATTCGGTTGGCAGCTTTATGTTTTGATGTGTAACCATATCCTACAACCAACTCAAGAGTACGTTTTTTATTTAAAAAGTAACCGGCACCAATAATATAAGCACCATAGTTTCCGGCATATTGGAAATTAATATAGTTGGGGACAATGGGTTTTTTGTATCTGATAATGGTATCCTGGCCGGTTGCCTGAAAATAGAGACCTATTAAAAATATTATAATCGAAAGATATTTGGTATATTTTATCATGGCTGCTATAATTTAATGGTTTCAAGAATTAAAGTATCAGGCTCAACAGTGAGTTTGCAAAAAATATCTTTGCTTGGTGCCCCTATAACAAGGTAGCGGACACTATCTTCAAAAAAATCACCATAATAATGATCATGGTGATGTCCATGTATTGATATGCTAACATTTGTGGTGTCCATCATAGTTTTATAAGCCCAGGTGTCGAGTGGCGAAAATTGGTCGGACCAGGGTGGGATGTGGGCAATAACAAAAACATTTTCATATTGATTGTGATTTTTTAATTCATTTCCCAACCATTGAAAATCCGGTTCTTCATAGTTGAGTTCCCAAATTATATCGTTAAAAAATATGAATTTACAATTTTTAAAGACAAACGAATAGTTCTCAGGCCCATACTGATCATCGTATATTACCCTGCCGTTAGACAAACAATCGTGGTTTCCGATTACTGTAAAATAGGGTCGGTCAAGCCCGCCCATTATTTCATAAAAAATTGTATATTCGGCAATCATTCCCCCATCGGTCATATCCCCGCCATGCAATACAAACAGCACCTCTTCGTCCTGATTGATAAGATTAACTACTTCTGCCAGGCTATTGTAATAGGTATGGCTGTCGGAGATTAGAGCGAATTTAAAGGAGTCCAGGTCCTTCGTTTCATCTTCAATTTTTTGAAGTTTCTCCAGGTTTTTTTGTCGTGTAAACTTTTTGTCATCTTTAACATCTGCTGAGTAGGGGGTATATTCAAACACCCGTTCGCAGGAAGATAGCAGAAACGCCGCCAACAGAAACCATGATGCCAATTTTAGTGTTTTCATAAACTGAATTTTTTTACAAAGATACTCGAAAGCATTAATTCTGTGCTTCACCAAAGCGGCATAATTAGTGTCCGTCCATAAAGTCGGTGTTTGGTTCAGAATGTTCGAGTTCGTCTCGATAGTTATCAGCGATTTTATAGATGTTCTTTGATTTAGTAAATAAACTTCATGATGACTGTTACATAACACATTAAGATTCATGTTTCCATAATTAAATATGGCGCTTAACTTTTTTGTGGATTTTTGTGTCTTCGTGATTTAGTGGCATTTATCTTTCGCCACAAAAACACTAAAGCACTAAATTTCACTAAACACCGCCACATTTAAGTTTATAATATAATGATAATGGATTCAGAAATTCAATTAATTACAATGATTTATTCTAAAATTTACTATGATAATAAAATCGCTGATAGTTATCGGGATGCGAAGTCTTTAAAACCAGGGGTCCGTACGGATGACTGGGTTTAAAGACAAGCGTAACGAAGAAATCGGACATTATGGACAAACACTAATTATTTTTGTATCAAAAAAAAAAAGATATCTTGTGTCAAATAAAATGAAAATATTACTTTTGTCGTCCCAAATCGCAAATGGTATCGTGGCCGAGCGGTTAGGCAGCGGTCTGCAAAACCGCGTACAGCGGTTCGAATCCGCTCGATACCTCAA
>NIVA01000019.1 GCA_002254335.1 Bacteroidetes bacterium 4572_114
CAAATCACTCGTTTTATCATTAACAAATAAAAACTTCCCGCCTTTGTAAATATAAATAGCATCATGGTTGTTTTCCACAATTGCGCGATATTTCTCTTCGCTTTCCTTCAACTCAGCTTCTGCCTGTTTTTGTTCAGTGATATCGGTGATAAACCCCTCAAGAAACAGAAGTTTGCCATCATCAGAATATATACCACAACCTCTTTCCCATACCCATCTTATCTGACCACTTTTTGTAGTTATTGGATACTCTAATTCTATTGTGGCCTTCTCTTTCAACTTAACCTGCCAGGTATCCCATATTTCTTCCTGATATTCGGCACCTATAATATCATTAAATGCAATTTTGTTATTATTTATAAAATCCGCCGGCACTCTCATGTTCCCATTGGAAAGTTTTTTTGGAATCAATGGCTTTGTTCAACATCTTCATTCTGTCTTCAACTATCTCAAAAGGAAATAGATCAGAGAGCTTTTTGCCAGGGAGATACTCTTTTTCTTTCCCAACTCTTTTGGCCAAAGCATTGTTGACAGTGATGATTGTTCCGTCTGGTGAAATTAAACCTGCCGCATCGGTTGTTGCATTTAACAGGGTTGATATTTTTTCTTCACTTTCAAGCAATGTTTCTTTTGCTAATTCAAAATCAGTTACATCCCTGCTAAACAGTACATAGCCCGTAAGTTTCCCTGCAGGGCTTAACATACCTGTTACTTTCGACGAAAGTATCCTCTTGCCGCTTGACAATTCCTGAGTTATAATATATTTATATTGGCCTGTTTCCCTTACCGATTTTATGGCTTTTTTAAGGCGTTCAGGCTCTACTTTTTCCATCAAATGTATTTCAAAAACAGTTTTCCCAAGAACTTCTTCGGAGAAATATCCAAAAAACTTTTGAGCAATTGGATTAAATGAAGTAATCCGCATATCAAGGTCGGTAGTTGCAATTGCTATACTACTTGCCCTGTTAATTACATTATCAAGAAGATTAGTTTTTTCTCTTATTTCTTTCTCAGCTTTCTTGCGGACAGTAATATCACGATCGACACCACGATAACCAGTAACCTTTCCTTTTTCATCAAAAACCGGGACACCACTTGTTTCAAGTACAACATGATGTCCCTTTTTATGAATGGCAATATTCTCTAATACAACAATTGGTTCACCATTTTCGGCCTTATCCTTGAATATGTGGGCAATCCGCACAGCTTCATCTGGTGGCATAAAGTCATACGGGGTTTTTCCGATGACCTCATCCGGCATATACCCCAACATTAGCTCAACCTGTGGGCTGACATAGGTATATCTGGATCCTATATTCACTTCCCAAATAAAGTCGCTGCAAGTCTCAACAAGTCCCCGGAACTTTGCCTCGCTCTTATATACAATTTGTGCGGCCTCACGGTTTTTGAGTTCGGTCAATCCGTTCCCGGCAAGTATCATAGCCATTTCACGCAAAAACCCTAATGATTCCATGAACTTTTTTTCCGTTACTACAGGGACCTTCCTGAGTGCTTCAAGATATGGGTCAATGTTGTAACCGTATGCTTCACCCTGCTTTCTAAACCAATTAAAGTCAGGCTTCTCAAAAAGTATCTGTCCCGTGAACAAGTTTGCAATGTGCACACCCTTGATGATTATGGGTGTCGCCCCATCTATTAACCCACTCTCGCATTTATGTATGTTCATTGCTTTTCGCTCTATCAGTTGAGAGGTAAGGGCCAGATTGCTTTGCTTGCAATGCACCTCCGAAACGGGAAAATTGCGATGGAATTTAGTGCAGATATCCCTCCAGCCGGTAGCAATAAGCAAGTCCTGATCGGGATGAGAAACAAGTCCGGTAGTAAATCCGGTGGCTTTCGAAAATCGTTCGAACATCAAACGTAACCGATCTATATCAACCAAATCCCTAAATGAATATTTTCCATCAACTAAGTTTTTATCTTGCTGGTCAGCAGCTCTTAACTGTGGCCCACTTTCTTCAAATTGTTTGTTGGTGACCTTGGGTTTTTTGTTAAGGCCTTCCGTTTTTGAAAGTTTTAGTTCCAACGCTTTAACCTCTTCTAAAAGCTGCTCCCGGGTTTTGTTTTCATGATTAATCATAAGACAATTCCTACTATTGGTAAATTGTATCCTGTTTTTTTGGTGTTGATTTCCGGAAATTCACATTGTCCTGTTTCTATCGTTTATTTTAATAAAAATTATGGGTTTTGAATTGAACGACCGCATAAAAATAATAAAATCCATTTACAACCAATTACAAACGTTTAATTCCCCATAGAAACGAAAGTAATAATTATTGGCCGAATTACAGCTATCCCCCACCCCACCACTGCTTCGGGATATTTATTTTTCATTCATTCAAAAAATAATAATCATGAAAACTTTAATAAAAAGGGCTCGACTAATCGGTGAACCGGACTTGGCCCCGGAAATAAAGGGGACAACTAATGGAAAGAATGTGGCAAATTTTTCACTGTCCGCTCCCGAAACATACAGAAACAAGCAGGGAGAAAAAATTACCGATACTTCGAAATGATATTATTTCAACCCTGACAGGATTCAAAACTCTGTCAGCGTTATCGAATCAATTAAAATTTAACATTTTGCCCCTGGCCACCTGTCCGTCAATTTGCAAACGGTAGAAATATATGCCGGTGGGATATCCATTTGCATCCCACTTTACCTGATGTTCCCCAGGGTTTTGATAGCCATTTACCAATTCAGAAAGACTGATGCCCCGGCCATCATACACAATTAATTTTACAAGGGAACGGCCGGTAAGGGTATAATTTAGTGTGGTAGATTTAACATACAGCTTCCAGGTTTTTTTCCCTGCCTCCTCAACCCTGATCCCATTGGTACTGTCGGGGAGCAAAAATAACCCTTGTGGGCTGCCCAGGCCGGTCACTACTTCCTCCACCTCAGTGCCATCAAAATTGGCCTTCATAATTTTTCCGTCACCATATCCGGCCCAGTACAATTTTTCATCGAAGTAATCAATTTTTATATCCGTTGGATAGTCCAGGCCGGTAACAATTTCTTCGGGGGACATCCAGTCGATATCTGTCCGTTTGATATTATGATTTTCAATGTCGGTCCAATATATCTTCCTGTCCCCTAACAGGGCATTAACGGCAACACCTCTTGGCCCGCCCCAACCAATAACTGTTTCTATGCTGTCACCATTCTGATTTGCACGTTTCAGGGCGTTTTGTTCGGTCCAATACATTTTATTTGCCAACATGTCGAATGTAACGGCATAAGGCTGATCAAGGCTGGTTACTACCTCCTCAACATTTGACCCGTCTTTGTTTGCCCTATAAATTGTACTATCAACCACATCGGCCCAGTACATTTTTAAAATTCCATCATCATCATTAAAAACTATGCCCATCGGATACGACAGGCCCGTAATTACAGTTTCCAGGTTTGAACCATCTTCTTTCACCCGCATGATCTTTTCGTCCATTGTAAAATAAAAAGTGTTTTTTTCTTCGGCGTTCATCGAAATAAAACGCGGATCGGTTGCCCCGGTAACAATATCCTGCACATCAGTACCGTCCATGTTTGAACTTTGGATTTTTCCTGTTTGGGCATCAGTCCAGAATATTTTACTGTTTTGCGTTTCACCACTATAAAATGCAATTAACAAGACGATTAACAAAGCAGTTTTAGTAAAGTTTTTCATGTTGATTTATTTAAGTTTTTGATTGTTATCAGATATTTTCAACAAAACTACTATAAACGGAGATATCAAACCGCTGAATATTGAATTAGGATAAAAGAATTTGATATCCGAAACTTATTTCACATCAGGAAGCAAAAGCGCATTAAACAGTAATTTGTAAGTAACGGGCGTAGAGGCCCTGAACTGTGGAAGAAAAGCAAATAACACTATCTGGCCTTTACCTTTTTTAAGCCAGACCATGCCGGCCTTTCTGCCAAGCAATTCCCCATTTTCGATGTAGCCTGATGCCAGGATGTCCTTTTCAGGGAAGGTGGCGATTACCCTACGGTCCATGTCAAAATAAGGCTCCCTCGTTGTAAAAACCGGATTGCCACGGTAAAACACGCCTATCTCTTTTTCCATGCCCAAAGTAAGAGGGTGTCCTTGTTTAAGCCGGACATTGACCAACGACCCCGGGCAATATAAACCCTTGGCCTTGAGGGCCGCCGTAATATCATTCACCGGAAGTGTAAATTCCTCTATTTTTTCCTCTGTCCATTTAATTGCCTGTGGCCCCATGAACAGGCCTGTCGATTCGCCCCAGGCAACAACTTTACCGCCGTTTTCAATAAACTTCAACACCTTGCCCCATCCTATGTCCCCAATCCCTTTTGTATATTCGGGGGGATAGCTGGGGGCCGAATACACCCCTCCCCGCCTTTTATATTTGCCCTTCATAAGGATATCCTTTTTCTCGTTTGGAAAAACTATCACATCAAAATTTTCTTCAAGCCCGGCATTTTCAAAATCTCCCGGATGTAAAACTGTGTATGCTATCCCATAAGTATCGAAAATATATCTGGCCCATCCGGCATCCTTATCATGGAACCAGGATTCGACCAGGGCAATGCGGGGCAATTTAACTTCCTCCGTCTCCACTTCATCCAAACTATCAAGGAAAATTACATTGCAATCATACAATTTAAGTAACCCGCTGATTACATCTTTATCTTTCTGCTTTTTAATAGGTGGCAATACAAAACTGCCTGCCTTTACTATTTCATCTGCAATAGTTATTTCCTTGCTCAGCCTGCTAACTTCAATTCCATTTGCCAAAGCATGGAAAGCAATTTTAAACGATTCATTGCAATTCACGTCCAGAATAGTTGATTTTGATTTTGGCACATTAATTACAATAATTTCATCTGGAACCCATTTCCGAAGATTTTTTTCAAGCTCCAAACTTCTGATGTCAATTTCATCGCAGGCAACGCCTTTATGCAGCGGCAACGACCATGTTGCAATATCATAGGGTTTAATGATTTCCCCATCAGGGGTATAATGCCGCACCGGGTATTCCTGCACTTCCATCACCTCTTTAATAAACGGCCTGAAAGGCTGCGCCAATGGAATAACAATAGCACCGGCTTTGTATTTTTTGTTCCCAATTAATATATCTTCGATAAGTTTAAAAACCTTTACGCCATGCTCTGTCATCAACTTTGAGAGTTCAAGCCACTCACTTTTATCATGTTGACCAACAGGCATGATGTAGTAAAACGGGGCTTCGGTTTGTCCTTTTTCCACTTCGCTTTTGCACATGTCGTTCCTGAACCGGAGTATCTCACCCTTGTTTACCGAACAGGTTTTCAGGAATGAGTTGGTTGAAACAATTTCGTACTTTACAATATCGCCCAGCCGCCACCAGCCCCCCGGCCAGGGATCGGGAAAATTGGAGCTTTTCTTGTACTCCGACAGGCCCTTTCCGCTTACAAACAGCTCGCCGGGTTCAATATAAACCGGTTTGGCATAGTTGCAACTGGCGGCCTCGGTCAAAAAGGAGATAACGTTTTTCCAAAGGCTGGTTTTGGTTGTGCCAGGCCAGTAATTATCAAAAAGGTAACGCTGCGCCACTCCTGAACAGCCCTCCCTTGTAAGGTCCTTAATTGCATTAGTGCCAAAAATCCCATTCCAGTTCCACAGGCCGGCATCAATATTTTCGGCAATTGGGTCGTGGTTTGGCGGGACAAAATAGCGCACACCGTTGCCCCTCATCTGGTGCTTTTCGACCATCACCTGCGGGAACCATGTTTTGCTGGTCAGGTCCGAAATAGCTTTGTTGTCGCTTTGCGTAAGTGTAACAAAATCCCTGTTGTTATCGTGGCCAACATATTTATGATACACGCCTGGCATATAGCTGTCTTCGTATTTGGTGTCTTTGTATTTCCGGTAATGGTTTACAATCATGTCCATACCATCAGGGTTGTGGCAGGGGTTCATCATAAAAACCACGTTGTCGAGCCAGCCAAGTTTTTCTGTATCGGTTGTTGTAACCAAATCAAACGCAATGAGGGGCGCACTTTGCGAGGGGCCTACCTCGGACGAATGCATCGAAAGTGTGGCCAGGAAAAACACCTTTCCTTCATTTACCATCAGGTCAACTTCCTCTTTGTCCAATTCAGGGTCGAGGGCCAGGTTTTCGTTTATCTCCCTGAGCCGGTCGAGGTTATCAATGTTTTCCTCAGAAGATATAAAAGCAACATACATCGGTTTTCCCAGCGGTGTTTCTCCAATTTGCCTCATTTCAAGGCGGCCTGATTTTTCATCCAATAGTTGCAGGTACCCGGTTAATTGTTCATAATCGAATAACTCCCTGTCGGTGCCCGGTACAAATCCGAAATAGGCTTCAGGTGTTAAAATGTTTTGGTTTTGTGACAGTAGCTTTTTAGATGGGATAAGTTGGGCAAGTATCAGAAAGATTAGCCCTAAGCAAACCAGAGTGTTTCTTTTCATAAAATTAGTTATTTAACTTTGGGCAAAGTAAACATTATTTAATGGAAATGCGAAAATGATGAAATGTGTAAATGATGAAATACTCTTTATCACCGAATCCCATATGCCTTCGGGATCATGATTTCCTCATATGGACAGTACAGGCGGTTCGTTCAACATTCTATCATTAATCCAATATAATCGGTAGCAGAGCATTATCAAATTTTGGCGTTTTTTTTGGGCGGCTGAACCAGGCTTTCCGTTTGTAGTTGTCTCATGCCGGCTGGTTTTTGTAGGCGGTGCGTGGGCTTCGTTCCTCAGCCTCCGCCCACCAACAAAAACGGTGAAAATCAGGCGCAGCCATTATCTTAAAACTAATTATCCAGGAAATTGATTTTACTTTACTTTTGCCACCTGAAAATTCATGATAAACAATAAGAAAAATATCATCCTTGGCGCAATAGCAATCAGCATCTCTGCCACATTGTGGGGGTTCGACGGCATTGTGTTAACACCGCGCCTTTATAACTTAGATGTTGGTTACGTGGTGTTTATGCTTCACTTCATCCCATTTTTAATCATGAACCTTTTTCTGTTCAGGCAGTATCGCGAAATCAAGCGGTTTACCAGGGAGGATATGTTTTTTATGGGGCTTATTGCCCTTTTTGGAGGGGCACTGGGCACACTTGCAATTGTAAAGGCCCTTTTCCTTGTAAACTTTCAGCACCTTACCATTGTGGTGCTTCTACAAAAATTACAACCGGTTTTTGGGATTGCCCTTGCTTCAATTATTTTAAAAGAAAAACTTGGAAAGAATTATATCCTGTGGGCTTCGATTGCAATGCTTGGAGGGTATTTTCTAACTTTCGGGCTTCACTTCCCCAACTTAGGTTCGGGGGCAAATACTGTGTATGCCGCTATGTTTGCGCTGTTGGCATCCTTTTCTTTTGGTAGCTCCACAGTGTTCAGCAAAAAAATATTAGGGAAATTCAGTTTTCAAACCGCCACCTTTTACCGGTATGGTTTTACCAGTTTGTTGATGCTCATTTATGTATTGCCGACCGGGGCAATTACACAGTTTCAGGTTACAACTCAACTTAACTGGATTATCTTTTTGGTTATTGCATTCACTACCGGCTCGGGGGCCATATTCCTTTATTATTTTGGGTTGACCAGGGTCAAAGCCATTGTATCAACTATTTGTGAACTATTTTTCCCAATTTCTGCCATCATATTCGATTACATATTTAACGGTGTAAGCCTATCCCTTATTCAATGGTTTAGTGCCGCGTTGATGATATTTGCCATTGTAAACCTTAACCTGGAACGTGCAAAAAAACTCAGCAAATTAACCAAACAGCGTAGTGGTGACAGATAGTTTCAGTCCATCGTAGCTGATGATTTTCCCAGGTGAAGCTCAAATATCAAATACTTTGGGTCTTGGATTTATATCCTTTGGGTTCATTTTCAGTTTAGTAACAAATTATTTGATTATTATTTGGTGAAGTAGAAAAGAAAAATAGTACCTTCGCCGCCGCATTTGCGGATGTGGCGGAATTGGTAGACGCGCCAGACTTAGGATCTGGTGCCGCGAGGCGTGGGGGTTCGAGTCCCTTCATCCGCACCCAGTAAAACTTAAGGGCGAAAAGTTTGTCCCGAAAAGCGGGGCAATATCGGGGAGGCCCTTAACACATATTAAAAACCTGAAGTGTTTGATTACATTTCAGGTTTTTTTTTGAAACAAACATGAGTCCGGTCTAAAAACGAAGTTTTTGATAATTAGCGAAATTTTACTATTTCCAAACACGTGATTACAAGGAAATTAGAAAAGTTTATTAGCGCATCCATACGGACAAGTTTCGCGGCAAAATATGGCTTTTTTGACTATATTCAAAACTTCAAAAAAAAACCTCCGCCGATTTAACGACGGAGGATCCCAGCAAAAAAGATTTCCTCTTTGAACAAAGAAAGAAATGGAAAGAAAAGAAATTAAATACCTATGTCTTAATAAAATTTCTTTGATGCGAAGTTACAACAACCTGTATCAATATGGCAAGTTTTTCTTGTTCTCATTTTTAGAATGTTCAGAATTTGAAGTTTCCACCGAAAAAAATACTGCTACTACAAACACTTAAACAACCATAAGTCAGATCAAAAAAACTGTCAGACAGTTTTTTCTATATTCCACACAGAACCTAAAGTATTAAATGTCTGACTTTTAATCTAAACTGTCTGACAGCTATTCACCCAAATATTTACTTTTTAGACTAAACTCACCCTTAAATTGATAATTAGAGGTTTCATTAATTATATTTGTGAACATGTTGTTGTGAACATTAATTTCTAATTTTTTAAATAATTAGTCTAATTTTTGGAAATATCATCGCATTAAGATTTATAGTTTGGTAAGAAGTTGTTATTCAAAATTGTACGCAATAGTCCAAATATGAGATTTTTATAAGTCAGGAAAAAACAGGTGATTTAACAGCTATTGTTAAAATTGAAGTCCTTGAACAGGATTATAAAGAGCAATTTGAAAAAGAGCTGAAGAGCTATCGCAAGCAGGCGAGCATACCAGGTTTCAGGCCGGGAAAGATCCCGATGGGACTGATCAAGAAGAAATACGGGACTGCTTTAAAAGTGGAAGAGGTTAATAAAATAGTTACCAAAGAGCTGAACGACTACATTATCAACGAAAAACTTGATCTGTTGGGTTACCCGATAAATAATGTAGAAAAAGGTATTATGCCCGATTTCGAAAACCAGGATGACTTTGAATTTTATTTTGACCTGGCTTTTTCACCGGAATTTGACCTTGACATATCTGAAAACAGAGAAGCCGAATACCTGAAAATTGAAATTAGCGATGAGATATTGGATAAGTTCATTGACGATCTCCGCAACCGCCATGCAAAAATGGAGGATGCAGTTGATATCATGGAAGATGACATGGTTGAGATGAAGATTGAAGAGCTTAACGAAGACAATACAGTTAACAGCGAAGGTATTTCCAACACTGCTTCAATTTTACCAAACTACATAAAAGATGATGATGTTAAAGAGGAGTTGCTTAAGTTGAAGATTGGTGATGTCATTATCTTCAATCCATTAAAAGCTACAGGCAATGCAACCGAAACAGCCACCATGTTAGGGATAAAAAAGGAAGAAGCCGAAAATCTTGAAAAGGATTTCCAGTTTACAGTTGAAAAAATTTCCAGAAAAATACCGGCTGACATTAATGATGAACTGTATAAATTAATTTTCCCAAATGATGAAATTAAAGATGAGGTACAATTCAGGGAAAAGGTACGGGAAGAAGGCAATAAGGCTTATGCACAAGAATCGGATAAGTATTTTTTGCATGATACAATGAAGCAAATATTTGATCAATCAGAAATAAACCTCCCGGATGAATTCATGAAAAGGTGGTTGTATGTAAGTAATGAAGGTAAGATTTCCAAAGAAGAAATTGACAATGAATATGCAAACTATCAGCACTCTATGAAGGTGCAATTGATTGAAAATAAGTTGATAAAGGAAAATGAAAATCTCAATGTTACCGACCAGGACGTTAAGGACCAAATAAAACAGTATATGGGCATTTACTCGCCACCGGGTGCTGATGAGGAGAGTGACGAGAAGGACAAATATATGGAAGGAATTGTGGACAACTATATGAAAAACAAAGAGGAAGTCCAGAAACTCCACCAACAAATATATGACCAGCGGTTGATCTCCCTTTTTAAATCAAAACTAAAGATAGTTGAGAAAGAAGTATCTTATGAAGAATTCCTTGACATACTCAAAGAATCGCAGAAGCAAAATCAACAAAACCCTGAGCATGAAACTGGGCAGGAGCCCCTTATTGAAGATGCCGAAATAGTTGGTGAAGATGAAAAAACCAACGAGCAATAATTTTTAAACAGTAGTTACCTGATTATTTTGATTAAATAAAAAGTATATGTACCCAAATGATGATTTTAATAAATATGCCACTAAACACCTTGGCATAAATAGTTTAACACTACACAAATACACCTCCGCAACCAAAAATTACATCTCCCCCACAATTATCGAGGAACGCCAGCTTAATGTTGCGCAGATGGATGTGTTTTCGAGGCTAATGATGGATCGTATTATTTTTCTTGGTGTGCCCATCGACGATTATGTTGCCAACATTATCCAGGCCCAACTACTTTTTCTTGAGTCGGTAGATTCGTCCAAAGATATCCAGATTTATCTGAACACACCTGGCGGTTCTGTTTATGCCGGGCTTGGGATTTACGATACCATGCAATACATCTCCTCCGATGTGGCCACCATCTGTACCGGCATGGCAGCTTCAATGGGCGCAATCCTGTTATGTGCCGGCAACGAAGGCAAACGCACTGCATTAGAACATTCAAGGATCCTGATCCATCAACCAATGGGGGGTGTACAGGGCCAGGCATCGGATATTGAGATAACTGCCCGCGAAATCCAAAAAATGAAAAAGGAACTTTACGAAATCATCTCCCTGCATTCGAACCAGGATTATGAAACAATTTGGAAGGATGCCGACAGGGATTATTGGTTAACATCGCAGGAGGCCAAAGATTATGGAATGATTGACGAAGTTTTGGAAGCCGGATCGAAAGCCAAAAATAAATGATGTTATTTGATGGTCATTAAGTTGTCATCTGATGGTCATTAAGTTGTCATCTGATAGTCATTAAGTTGCCATTGATGTAAATAGTTGTTTAGTTGATAGGAAGCAAATGACTCTAAATGACGCGAAGCAATTGACTTTAAATGACAAGAAGCAATTGACTTCTAATGACGCAAAGCAAATGACACTTCATAAATAGCATAGAAGATTTTACTTCAATTAACAACTATTTTATCAATTACTTTTAAATTTATCCAGCATGGCAAAAGCTACCGATAAATGTTCCTTTTGCGGAAGGGCAAGAAATGAAACTGAGATACTGATTGCAGGTATAAATGGCAACATCTGCGAGGGATGTGTGGAACAGGCCAAATTGATCATTGGTGAAGAGCTATCAGCAAAGCAACCTGATAAATATAAGCAATTCAAGCTGTTAAAACCGGCTGAAATTAAGAGCTACATCGACCAGTATGTCATTGGGCAGGAAGATGCAAAAAGAATACTTTCGGTTGCCGTTTATAACCATTATAAACGTATTTCGCAAAAGGGCAAATCAATTGACAAAAAGAAGGATGATATTGAAATTGAAAAGTCAAATATTATCATTGTAGGCGAGACCGGAACAGGTAAGACCCTGCTGGCAAGAACAATAGCAAGAATGTTAGAGGTACCTTTTGCAATTGCTGACGCAACCATCCTTACTGAGGCAGGTTATGTGGGCGAGGATGTTGAAAGTATATTGTCGAGATTGCTCCAGGCTTCGGATTATAATGTGGCTGCTGCCGAAAAAGGTATCGTGTTTATTGATGAGATAGATAAAATTTCCAGAAAAAGCGACAATCCTTCCATAACCCGTGATGTTTCGGGCGAAGGGGTCCAACAGGCTTTACTTAAGCTGCTTGAAGGCTCAATTGTTAATGTGCCCCCACAGGGTGGACGGAAACATCCGGAGCAGAAGATGATCCAAATAAATACCGAAAACATCCTGTTTATTTCGGGCGGGGCATTTGGTGGCATCGAAAAAACCATAGCCTCACGTATGAGGGCAAACGTAATTGGTTATGCCAGTAAAAATACCCAGGAACATATTGATAAGGACAACATGCTTCAATATGTTGCGCCCCCCGACTTGAAAAAGTATGGGCTTATCCCCGAAATTGTTGGCAGGCTACCGGTGGTCACCTACCTTCACCCCTTAGGACAACCGGCATTAAAACGCATACTTACCGAACCCAAAAACGCATTGGTAAAACAATTTACCAAGTTATTTGCAATGGATGGCATTGAGCTAAGTTTTACTGATGGGGCATTGGAATATATGGTTGAAAAATCAGTTGACTTTAAACTTGGCGCCAGGGGTTTAAGGTCGATCATGGAAGCCATCCTCAACGATGCCATGTTTGAATTGCCGTCAGACTCAACAAGCCGCGAATTAAAAGTTACCCGCACATATGCCAGCGAAAAATTAGGGAAGAATAACCTTGCTAAATTGCGCGTGGCTTAAACACGGTAGAAGTTAGATGGTAGGGGAAGGATAGAAGCATTCAAATGGTTGAGGCCACAACGAAACAATTATTTGTGATGTTGCCTGAAAACCTAGTTTACTACTACACTGATCATCTGAACCTGAAAATTTCAGTTTAGTAGAGCATCCATCCATACGGGCTAGCTTTACTTCGTTTTGTACCTACAATAAATATAATACCCTGATATCCAGTGGTAGCGATTTCGCAAATATGGAGCCTCGAACCTTTCATGCCAGGCCCTTAATTTTTAATGAGCAAAAATCAACAAGCCCCAAACTTCTATCTCATCAATAAACTGGACAAACCCTAAATTACAAACTTGAAATTCCCAACTTGTAACCTGATATTTTGTATTTTCGCAGGCTTAATAATCAAACTAATTTAAAATATGAAAATATGAAAAAATTATCACTGGTTTTTGTGGCGGCAACAATGCTCACCCTTGTTTTGCAGGGGCAAGTTGATCAACAATCAAAAAAAGCTAAGGTAATCGACAAACCCAAATTATCGCTTACCAGCGACCGAATGACACCGGAAGTACTTTGGGCATTTGGCCGGTTGGGCGGGCCCCAGGTTTCGCCTGATGGAAAAACCGTTCTTTACGGCGTTTCATACTACAGCATAGAACAAAACAAAGGCAACCGCGACCTTTACACAGTGGGTGCCAATGGGAAAAATTACAAAAGGATCACCAAAACCCCCAAAAGCGAATTCAACGCTATTTGGCGGCCCGATGGAAAAAAGATTGGTTTCCTGACTTCCGAAAGCGGATCGGTGCAAATGTGGGAAATGGCCCCTGATGGAAGCGGACGGAAACAAATTACAAATATCGAAGGTGGGATAACCGGATTTAAATATTCGCCCGATCAGCGAAAAATTGTTTACACCAAAGAGGTGCCGGTCAACAACAAATTTGAGCAGCTCTATGAGGGCCTGCCAAATGCATCCGGCCGGGTGATTGCACCAATGAAACCCTGGGGCGGGATGGAACAAATATGTTGGGCCCCTGATAGCAAAGCCCTGGCATACACAAGCAAAAAAATGATTGGAAAAGAATATTCACTATCCACAAATTCTGAAAACTATATTTATAACCTCGAAACCGGTAAGACAAAAAATTTTACCGAAGGTATGATGGGGTTTGATATTGCCCCGGTTTACTCTCCCGATGGAAAGTATATTGCCTGGGAAAGTATGGAGCGCGATGGGTTTGAATCAGATAAAAACCGCTTGTATATCGTAAACACAAAAACCTGGGAAAAGACTTATGCTACCGAAGGGTTCGACCAGAACGCAGGAAGTTTGCAATGGTCGGCCGACAGCCGGTCTATCTATTTTACCAGTAACGTGCAGGGCACATTCCAGATATATCAATTTACTTTAAGGGATGGGAAAATAAATAAACTTACCGAAGGGCTTCACGATTACCGTGGGGTAACATTGGCCGGCGATAAACTGATAGCAACCATGCAAACTATGGCGATGCCAACCGAATTGTTTTCGGTAAACCCGGCCAATGGCGATGCCCAACAGATAACTTTTACCAATAAAGATTTGCTTAGTAAACTAAAAATGGGTAAAACAGAAGGCCGTTGGATGAAAACACACGATGGCAAAGACATGCTCACCTGGATTATCTACCCGCCCGATTTCGACCCGAACAAAAAATACCCGACATTGCTTTATTGTAAAGGTGGCCCGCAAGGCCCTCTCAGCCAAAGTTTCCATTACCGCTGGAATTACCAGATTATGGCAGCCAACGATTATATAATTGTTGCGCCCGGCAGAAGGGGTGTTTCAGGCTTTGGCCAGGCATGGCAGGAGCAAATCAGTGGCGATTATCATGGCAAGAGCATGCAGGATTACCTTACTGCCATCGACATTATGGCAAAAGAACCTTTTGTTGACGAAAACAACTTGGGGGCCATTGGCGCCAGTGCCGGAGGTTATGCGGTATATTATCTTGCAGGTGTGCACGAAGGACGTTTCAAAGCATTCATTGCCCACGATGGGATTTTTAATGAAGAGGCACAATACCTTGAAACCGAAGAGATGTGGTTTGAAAATTGGGACAAGGGCGGCGCTTTCTGGGAATTTGACAATAAGGTTGCCATGGAGTCTTATAAACATTCGCCACACAAACTGGTGCACAAATGGGACACACCAATTTTGATTATTCACGGCGAACTCGACTACAGGGTAGTGTTTACCCAGGGGATGACGGCATTTAATGCCGCAATATTGCTTGATGTACCTGCTGAATTCCTGTATTTCCCTGACGAAAACCACTGGGTGCTGCAACCACAAAATGGTATCCTGTGGCAGAGGACTTTCTTTGATTGGCTTGACAGGTGGCTGAAGTGAGAGCAGTAGTTGTATAAAAATATTTTATTTTATTAAATGAACGGGCATTTCAGTAACGAGCTGGAATGGCCGTTTTTTTTTAATTCCCTTAGCGACTTTGAGTCGCTCAGGGAATAGTTGTTTTCCAGCCATTTGATGTTTCCGTCCCGAAAGTTTTCGGGACTTCGGATGTTGAAAAGTCAGGAGAAAAAAAAGTTCCCCTCGTCCGACATAGGAGGACATGGAACCGAATAAAAAGGATTTCGCTTAATTCATTCAATAATTGTAATTATTTAGGAGGTAGTTCAATTGCAGAATCTTTTAGGCTCCATCCCCAGCCCTTCCCCTGCCCTGTCCGCCGCTTCGCTTTGGCAGGTGGAAAAGGGAAGGGAGTGCCACCGCACCGGCCAATGCGGTGGGCGTTCTCCCCCTTCGACCAAAGGAAGTCCGTACGGAAAGGGGGAGCTAGAGGGGGGCTGGTAACGAACATTTTATTGGGACTGATAATAAGCAGCTAAATAATTACCGATAATTAAATTTTCAGGTAGGTAAATTTGCGATCTTGGGGTGAATGGAATATCTCCTTACCTGGATGATGAAAGCTTTAAATGGATGTTTTCAACCTGTGGAATTAGTAGATCTTCATTATTATTGCTGATCACAAAATCAGCCAAAGCATTCTTTTTTTCATCGGGCCATTGATTTTTCATCCTTTCCAATACAAGTTTGCGTGACACTTCATCACGTTGCATCACCCTTTGTATCCTGGTTTCGGGATCGGCAAACACAGTGATTATCCTGTCAAATTCCTTGTATTGCCCCGATTCAAATAATATAGCGGCTTCATAAATAATGTAGGGTTTGCTAATATGTAATTCAGCCCACTGTTTAAACTTTTGCTTTACGGCAGGATGGATAATATTGTTGAGCTTTTGTAGCAAGGCCGGATTGTTAAAGGCCAGGTTTGCAAGTTTTTTTCTGCTGATAGAACCATCGACCAGAATTCCATAACCGAAAATTTGCACAACCTTTTTTGACACTTCCGGTGAATAAAGAATGGTTTTTGCTTCCACATCGGCTTCAAAAACCGGGATGTCAAAGGTTTTAAATATCTGGGCAACCAATGATTTTCCACTTCCGATATTTCCGGTAAGGCCAATTTTTTGCATTACTTGAGGATTAAATATTCCACTTCGGGCGGGTCTATTTTCTTTATCCTGGCAAATGTTGGGTATGTGTCTATTTGTACAGGTATTTTAGTATTGTAAGCCGTATTAATTTCAGACAGGTCGATTGATGCCGAAAACATATCTGCATTTACTTTTCTAAAATCTTTTAATGCCACCAGGAAAACTACCCTAATTTTATCAGGGAATATTTTTATCCTGAGATTATCGGTGTTATTAATTATAGACAGGGGAACATAGGTTTCCGACTCGGTGAATTTTTCAACCGGAATTGTAATGCTGACAGTGAGGGGATCGATACTGATTTGGCCGGGCAACGGGTTAGAGATTTTGATTTCGGCTTTAAGTGTTTTATTCAGGTTATTGAATTGCATTAATTCTGTCCGTAAATAATCCAGGGTATCAACTATTGATGACAGCCCGTTGATTTGAGCCATGGCGGGTTCGATGATGATAGAATCGTAAGGGTAATATTGCTTTTGGAAAGTGTAGTTTATATTTGGGATGACCTCCACCATTTTGGAATCAACATCCTCAAACCGAAAGATAATTGTATCGGGCCTGATGTAGGATATTTCGCCCTGTATGTTAAATGTACCGGTAATGTTGGTTGCCCAATCCCTGGTGCAAACTGTTGCAATATAGCCACGGCCTGATTTTTTGATACTGGCCTTTTCAAGGTCGATATCAAAACTTGACCTTCCATTAAAATATTTTAACCTTGCCATAACAAATCCCTGCTCCTCAAGCCCAATCCGGATAATGCTATCTACATTGTTTACCAGGATTAGGTTTTCCGGTGCATTTTTATAAGTTACCGGAAAAGAAATTTCGTCAGAAAAGTTTCCTGTAAGTTTAATCAATATCCAAGTGAATGTGGCAATAGCAAGACATACCACAAATACTGTAATCTTGAAGTTGAGTTTCTTGTTCCCGGAATTAATCATCGGCTACATAATTTGATAATAAAATTTTGCCTGCCCGGCCTGATCTTAAAACGGGCCCGAAGATAGTAAATAAAAATAGCATCGATTATTTTAACCGATGCTATCTGTCAATGTCCGCCAGACTTCGTTAATTACTTCTTCTGTTCAGCCATTTGTGACGAGGTATCCATAGCAGCAGCACTTTTTTCAACTTTTAGCCTGCCCTGTCCTTCGGTTTCAATAAGTATAGTGGTTTCTTTTACATCAAGGATTTTTCCGTGGATACCTCCAATGGTAATCACCTTATCCCCTTTTTTCAGGCCCTCCCTAAACTGCTTTTGCTCTTTTGTTTTTTTCATTTGTGGCCTTATCATGAAAAAATAAAACACCACGACCATAAGTAAGATCATGATAATAAATTGTGTCCCCCCGCCCTCTGAGCCTTCCTGGGGCATCATTAAAAAAATGGAATTTAAAATGTTCATAGTTTTATTATGTTTAGTTATGATTCTATTTTTAGTGGAAATGTTTAAATGCTTTAATGGGTCAATGCTTAAATGTGTGAATGCGTAAATGAGATCTATCATTACATCATTGTACCATTATATCATTCTTTCACTAATAGTTTTTTTCGGGTAAAATAATTTGTGCTTTAATTTTAAGCACCTTGGTATTTGGTTGGGTATTGGTGACCACTGATACAGTTTTGTTTTGGAACCCCCTGCGGCCCTCGCTTTCAAAAGTTACCCGCACAGTACCACTTTCCCCTGGCTTAATAGGGTTGGTAGTATATTTAGGGATGGTGCAGCCACAACTCGTGCCCACATCCGATATTATCAAATTGCCGTCACCTGTGTTTTTAAACTTGAAAGCATAGGTAACTTTTTCACCCTGGATTAGTTTGCCAAAATCATGCACCTCATTTTCAAATTCTATCCTGGCGACACCGTTATTAGGGCTTTCGGATGCAGAACTTGGATTGTTGACAATATTGGATGGTAACTTGTTTTTATCACCGGCCGTACCCCCGCAACCCCAGGCCAACATTGCAATTAAAAAAATAAAAATTATATTTTTTAAGCTTCTCATGTATCTTTCATAAAAAATGAGCGGCAAATTTATGTAAATTAGTTGAGGTAGTATTAATGATTTGTTACTATCTGGATTTTGTGAAAAATAAAAATATGCCCGATACACCCACACCTGACTCCCAGCCAAAGTCCCCCTTGACGTTTCCAAGTCCTTTCGGACGTTGGAAAGTCAGGCCACGAGAACTTTCCATCGTCCGATCCCGAATCCCGAAAACTTTCGGGATCGGGAATGGAAACGTTAATTGGGATTCAAGGTTTCTACACCTGGCACTCCGCCAATACCTCGCTTCGGACGGGCAAACCGTAACCCGAAATAAAAGTATTTTTGTAAGTAACAGCCAAAACATCTCATTATCACAATTTATTATTTTTGTCAACAAACAAAATTTACAATACTTTGAAAATTTACCTCGTAGGGTACATGGGCAGTGGCAAGTCAACT
The DNA here is from genome assembly GCA_002254335.1 of Bacteroidetes bacterium 4572_114. Lineage (GTDB taxonomy): Bacteria > Bacteroidota > Bacteroidia > Bacteroidales > 4484-276 > 4484-276. The sequence goes on from NIVA01000019.1 coordinate 18,604, forward strand.
GTTGGTAAAAAACTGGCAGCGTTGCTTGATTTAGATCACATCGACCTTGATTGGTTTTTTGAGGAAACCTATAAAATCAACGTTGTAAATTTTTTTAGGAAATACGATGAAAATGCCTTCAGGCTTATCGAGCACCAACTGGTTAAAAAAACCGCTGCAATCAATAACTGTGTAATTTCTACCGGAGGGGGCACGCCCTGCTTTCACGGGAATATGGACCTGATCAACTCTTTTGGTTTTTCTGTTTACATACGCATGCACCCCGAATCCTCATTTGTCAGGCTTAAGAATTCGAAGCGTGCACGGCCACGTATTACCAAATTGTCTGATGAAGATTTGATGCAGCGTATTTTGAATGACCTCGACCACCGTGAAAAATTTTACAAAATGGCAAAACTGGAAGTTGGGGGTGAGGATATTGATGTTGAGGCACTGGCCGAAGAATTAAAATCCTTGATTTAGTATTTGTCCATAAAGTAACTTTAAACTGATTAACGATTTTTGATTTCAGAAGTGTGTGAACGTCAGATAAATCAAAAATCACATATTCCCGCACGTGCGGGATTAATCTGAAATCACAAACCATCGACATTAAAGACAGACACCATTTAGAAATCCTTTAAGGCCTCTTCACAAGTAAACAAACATTCTCCACATGGTGTGTCTGTGGGAACATATCCACAGGTTGAATTTTCGTTAGTTCATATTTCTCGCGCATCATATCAATATCCCTGGCCTGGGTGGCCGGATTGCAACTTACGTAAACAATTTTTTCGGGCAGGGCGTTCAAAAGTTGATCAATTACTTTTGGGTGCATCCCCGCACGGGGCGGATCGGTAATTACAATGTCCGGTGCGCCATTTGAAGAGATAAATTCTTCGTTCAGCAGTTTGGCAAGGTCGCCGGCAAAAAAGGAGGTATTCTTTATTCCGTTCAATTCCGAGTTATGTTTTGCATCGTCAATGGCTTCTGGAACAATTTCAACCCCGACCACTTTCTTAACCGAACGGGCAATAAAATTGGTGATTGTCCCCGTTCCGCAATAAAGGTCGTAAACGGTTTCGTGGCCTTTAAGCCCGGCAAACTCACGGGCTATTTTGTATAGATTGTAGGCTTGCTCCGAATTGGTCTGGTAAAAAGATTTCGGCCCAACCTTAAACTTCAGACCCTCCATCTCCTCAATAATAAATGGGTTCCCGCTGTAAAGATGGACTGCCTGATCAAAAATAGTATCGTTCAGTTTTTTGTTTACTGCCCACATCAGGCTGGTAATTTCGGGGAATGAAGTTTTTAGGTGTTCCAGCAAAAGCCTGATGTTATCATCCTGATCCTCTGCAAAAACCACAATAATCATCACTTCGCCGGTAATGGCCGTGCGGACAACTAAATTCCTGAGTAAGCCAACATGTGCTTTTGTATCATAAAAGGTGAAATTGTTTTCCCTGGCAAACTCCCTCACCGACGACCTGATACTGTTTGAAGGCTCGGCTTGCAAATAGCAGTTGTTGATGTCGATGATTTTGTCGAACATGCCTGGCAGGTGAAATCCCAGGCCATTTGTATCTTCGGGCCAGCCATCGGCCATCTCTTTTTCGGTGAGCCACCTACGGTTCGAAATGGTAAACTCCAGCTTGTTCCTGTAAAAATATTCATTGGCCGAAGGAAGTATCGGGTCGATACCGGAAGTATCCAGTTTGCCAATCCGCTCAAAATTATCGACCACCTGTTTTTGTTTGTATTTAAGCTGGTCGCCGTAGGGCATGATTTGCCACTTGCATCCGCCGCAAAGGCCAAAATGTTCACATTTAGGCTCTACACGCTTATCCGAATAATGATGAAACTTAATAGCCTTGGCTTCATAAAAGTTCTTTTTCCTGCGGGTAACTTGTAAATCGACAATATCGCCCGGGACTACAAAAGGAACAAAAACGACCATATTATCAACCCGGGCCAGGGCTTTGCCTTCGGAGCCGGCATCAATAATTTCAACTTTCTCTAGAATAGGTATTGGTTTTCTTCTTCTTGACATGGTGGGGGGAATGATTAAATGTGTGAATGATTCCCTAAGCGACTCCAAGTCGCTAAGGGAATTGTGAATGAATGTAAAAATAGCTGTCAGACAGTTTAGGTACATCAAATTTAGCAATACCATGCTTTTTTATATCTTACCAAAACTATAGTAAATGGGCAACTGTCTGACAGCTTTATGGTTTATATGATTTTAATTTATTGAACAGTTAAATTAATCGCCAGCAAAAATACAATAAACGGGTAAAGCCTTACAGTTTTTTATGGGTTTGCCTGAATAGCTGTCAGACAGTTTACGTACATAAATTTAGCAATGTCAAGCTATTATATTTCTTGCCAAAATATAGTAATCAGGCAACTGTCTGACAGCTTTGTAGTTTATTTAACCACCAACTTCTCCCTTACTTTCAACTCATCCGAAACTACTTCGATAACATACATTCCCGGCTGAAGTGTTGAAAGGTCGATTGGGCTGGTGAAGTCTTTTTTGTGGAGAACCTTTTGGCCGGTTTGGTTATAGATGATTACTTCATCAATTGCTATCCCCGACTTAGAGGAAACAGAAATCGCTTTTTCGGCAGGGTTTGGGTAGATTGAGATTGGGGGTTGTGGATTTTGATTATCAATTCCTACATTACAGGCATCTTCCACTTCTTGCCAGCTGTTGCAACCTAAAGCGTTATCGTGGATTTCTATTTCGCTAATAGTAGCGGTAATAAATTCGCAAATGCTTTTCGTTTCACATGTTGATAATGAAGGATTATTTGTTATAGTTAAATAACTTAGTGAGTTAGTATCGACATTTTCAATCGCTGATAAATCTACAATTGCACCATTATTACGTATTGATAGGTGCTCACCAATGGTGGACAGATTTTGAAGCCCTGCTAAATCTATAAGGGCATGGTTGGACCAAATAGAGAGGTCTGTACCGATTGAAACTAAATTGTTAAGTCCATGCAATGTACTTAAGTCATTATTATGATAAATTTCTAAAAATCCACCAACTGTGGTTAGATTGTTCAAACCATATAAGCTTTTAAGGCTATGGTTTTGAAAAATTAAAAGAAACCCATTTACCGTGGTAATGCTATTTAGACCCCATAAGTTCAATAAGTCGGAATTATTTTCAATCTTAATGTTTACCCCAACATTACTCAGGCTTCCCAAAGCTGTCAAATTGTTTAATGTATCGTTTTTCCAAATTACAAGGCTTTCTCCAACAGAAGTCAAGTTACTAAAACCAGTCAAACTTGTGAGTGATTTGTTACTCCAAACCCATAAATTTCCTCCAATGGAAATTAAGTTTTCCAGACCTGTTAAATCTTTAAGCGACGTATTATCCCAAAGCCACAAAGTTTCCCCAATTGAAATTACGCTATTAAGGCCATTTAGGTTTAATAGTAATTGATTTTCTCCTATGAAAAGATTTTTTTGGATGTGAGTAACGTTTTCTAGGCCTACAAAACTCCATAGGGCATGATTGCCCCAAACCCGAAGGTTTCCTCCTAAAGCAGTTAAAATATTTAATCCATTTAAATTAGTAATATCATTTCCACTAATCTCAACATCCCCTTCAATCTCAATGCAACCGGGATAATTAGTTTCAAAATTATCTATCTGATCCTGGGTAGAAAATATAATCCCTTCAGGAAGGCAGGATTGTGATGGTGCAACAAACTGGAGGATGAAGGCAAAAACGATTATTAATGTTAGTTTTTTCATGGTGGTAAATTATTGGATAAAGGTAGCTAATTATTGCTTTCCCGTTGCACAAAACCAATATCCGGCATCCATCATTCAAACACAGAACCCAGAACATTTAACTCAAAAAGCAAAAACTTAAAACCCTCACCTACCCAATCAACCCCCTGCCTATCTTCACAAGCTTCTTCTGTTTCTTCAAATCGATGATTAATTTGTCAAGTATGCCGTTTATGAAAACACGGCTTTTAGGGGTGCTGTAAAATTTCGACAATTCAATATATTCGTTCATGGTAACCTTTTCGGGGATAGAAGAAAATTCGAGAAACTCGGTGAGGGCCATTTTAATTAGGATGATGTCAAGGGTTGCAATGCGGTCGATTTCCCAATTTTTGGTCTTATTGGCAATCATGGCCTCAAATTCCTTGCTTTTCAGGATGGTCTTATGATATAATTTTATCAGGAATTTCTTATCTTCATCCGGGTCGGCCTTCCCGTCAATATTATACAGTGATGGCTGTGGCTGAAACTCATCTTCAGAGGCTTTCATCCCTTTGATGATTTTGAGGGTAAGTGCGTTGGCGGTATCGATATCATCGGCCCAATAGATGTTTTTTTCTTCGTAAAAAGATGTCAACGAGGGGAAGTATGCAATTATGTCCCTAAAAACTTTTAAAATAAAAGCTTTATCCCCATAATAATTATCGGTGTCCGATTTCATGTAGTTGACGTATATTTCAGACGAACAGACCTCCAAATAAAGTTTCCTGATAATTACCTCCTCATCATGCCAGTTAACTTTATAGGCATTCTTTTTCCTGATATAATCCCGGTTTTCCGCAAGCTGTTTCAAAAAGCGGTTATCAATAAACTTTGTATTTGGGTCCAGGTCTTCCTTGGTGGGATAAAATTTCTTTTTGCCTTCTTCAATCCGTCTTTCGGCAAATTTTTTAATTTCCAGGAGAAATGAAAATTGATAGGTAATCAATTCATAAATTTTTCCGGTACTGTTGAGCATATTTTTTTCTCCAACGGGCAAATCAATGCTGTCGGAAATAAAATATGCATAAAGTGCCTGTAGGGCTTTAATCCTTAAATGCCTTCTGCTAAGCATAATGTATATGAACAAAGGTTTTGGTCAAGACTCTAATTTCTGATTTGCGGCAAAAATAAAACAATTTTATTACTGGATTGGACATTTTTTATGATAAATGTTTAAAAATAGGAACACCTGTTTGTAAGGTGTTCAAATATTGAACCCGATTGTAGATAGCATATTTGCTGATGCTTTAACAAAATCACAAATAAATTTTTCAACTATGGTTCTACGCATACCTATACCTGTTGTGGCTATTTTCCGGGGCACCCCCGATGGCTAAAAATTTAAGCTGGTTTACCTGATTTGGATCGGAATGATACTTCTTGGGGTGTTCCTGGAAAATATAAAAGTTCCAAAAAAAACTTACAGATTTTAGGTTTTAAAATATAATTAGATAATTTTGCGTTAGAAATCCTAATAATTCAGAATAAAATGACAGAGTTAGAAAACAGAGAAAGAAGAGAAGAAATCTTTTCAGAGATTGTAAGGGCCGGCAAAAGGACTTACTTTTTTGATGTGAAGGAAACCAGGAACGGGGAACGCTACTTAACCATTACCGAAAGCAAGCGGCGGTTTAACAATGATTCGGGCCAGTTTTTCTACGAAAAACACAAATTGTTTCTTTACCAGGAAGACTTTGACAAGTTTTCCAACGGCCTGAAATCGGTATTCGGTTTTATTGAAACAGGGAAGGCCCCTGAAATAGTTGAAAAAGAAGTAGCCAAAGAAGAAGTGGCTGAAGATGAAGCCCCAAAAACTGAAACTTCGGATATTTCGTTTGAAGATCTCGGTATTGAAGATACAAAAACCAAAGATTAATTGTTAAAATAGTTTATAATATAGCTGGCCCGGTGGCCGGCTTTTTTTGTTTGGGCTTATCACTATCAAATATGATATGTTGATAATTATTAATAGTTAATTTTAACTACGACATCCATTAAGTGTACCTTCGCCGACCTATTTTTTGAAACAAAATAATATGGGTAAAGTAATAGCAATTGCCAATCAAAAAGGCGGGGTAGGAAAAACCACTACTGCAATAAACCTTGCAGCTTGTTTTGCCGTACTCGAATTTAAAACACTAATAATTGATGCCGACCCGCAAGCCAACGCCACCTCCGGATTGGGTCATGATCCACGGAACATCAAACATAGTATCTACGAATGTATAATTGATGACGAAGACCCTAAGGATGTTATTGTACAGACAACAACACCCTACCTCGAACTCATCCCGGCACATATCGACCTTGTAGGGGCCGAGATAGAAATGATAAATAAACCAAACCGCGAAAAAATGATGAAGCGTGTTGTGGACAAGATCAAGGATGAGTATCAATTTATTATCATCGATTGTTCGCCATCGTTAGGGTTGGTAACTGTAAATGCACTGTGCGCCGCCGATTCGGTAATTGTGCCCGTGCAATGTGAATATTTTGCATTAGAGGGTTTGGGGAAACTGCTCAACACTATAAAAATTGTACAATCAAGATTAAACGTGGACCTTGATATCGAAGGCATTTTGCTAACAATGTACGATTCGCGCCTTAGGCTGGCAAAACAGGTGGTTGAAGAGGTGAGGACACATTTCCAGCAAATGGTGTTCGACACCATAATCAACCGGAACACCAAGCTTGGGGAAGCACCGAGTTTTGGCGAAACTATCATCTTGCATGATGCTAATTCTATGGGAGCCATCAACTACCTTAACCTTGCACGTGAAATTTTACAAAAAAACGGATTAACAAAAATGGATCTGTCCGAAACAGAAATTGACTTTTTAGATGAAAAATAAAGGAAAAAAGAGTGCATTGGGCAGAGGGCTTGAAGCTATTTTACAAAGCCCTGATACAGACATAACCTCTAAGGATATTTCAGGGAATTATGTTGTTGGCGCCATTGCCAACCTGAGGATCAGTAAAATTGAGGCCAACCCTTTTCAGCCTCGTAGTAATTTTGAAGCCGAAACTCTTGAAGAACTGGCAAACTCAATTAAGGTGCAGGGCATTATCCAGCCCTTAACAGTACGTAAACTTGGTTACGACAAATACCAGATTATTGCCGGTGAGCGCCGCCTCAGGGCAGCCCGGACGGCAGGCTTAAAGGAAGTGCCCTGCTACATCCGCGTGGCCAACGATGAACAGATGCTCGAAATGGCACTTATCGAAAACACACATCGCCAGGACCTCAATGCAATAGAAATAGCCATCAGCTACCAACGCCTTATCGAAGAGTGTAAAATTACCCAGGAAGATGTTAGCGCAAAGGTTGGGAAGCAACGCTCAACCATTGCCAATTATATCAGGTTGCTCAAACTGCCTGCCGAGGTGCAGGTGGCTATCCGCGACAGGCTGATCACCATGGGCCATGCACGTTCTTTTGTTAATATTGATGACCGGGACGAACAATTGACCCTTTTAAAAGAGATACTTGAAGGTGGGCTTTCGGTGAGGCAGGTTGAAGAAAAGGTCCGGAAATCGAAAAAAACAACCAAGCTGGGATATAAAAGAAAAAAGACGCAATTGCCTGAAAAATATATTGTTCTTTCCAAAAGTTTAAGTGAGGGGTTACACACCAAAGTTGAGCTAAAACGCAATAATAAAGGTAAAGGAAGTATCGTTATCAATTTCGGTTCAGATGAGGAAATGGAGAGTTTAATTGCCATTTTGAAGAGGTAGGTGCCGGATGTCGGGTGACAGATGTCGGGTGATGGGCGACAGATAACAAGTGATGAATGATGGATGTGAAATAACAATTAAAGAGTCCGGTCTAAAAACGAAGTTTTTGAAAATTAGCGAAATTTTATTATTTTCAAACAAGTGATTATGCGATAATTAGAAAATTACATTAGCGCATCCATATGACTGAAGGACATCCGTATGGACGGACAAGTTTCGCGGCAAAAAAGGGCTTTTTAGACTGGATTCATTAAATATTGGATAAATGACAAGTCACCAAACACCGAACACCAAACACCACCCCCTAAATTGTTAAGAGAGACATAGTTGATAATAATATCCCACTAAATCCCTTATTACCAAAAAATTGAATGCATACCACCTTTAATTTCAAATTGTTTTTTGCCCGCCATAATAGCGTTGTTGCCCGTGCCACCAGGGTTTTGCCCTTAAATATTGTTGCCCTTTTTATTTTTATGGTTTTGATGGCCAATGGCAAAATGGTATGTGCCCAGAAAAGTGCCCCCAAAGCAATAAATGATTCCATAAAAATCCATTCTGCCAAAAAGGCCACCATTATGTCGTTGGCGCTGCCGGGGCTTGGACAGGCCTACAATAAAAAATACTGGAAAATCCCGATAATTTATGCCGGTTTTGGTGTCCTATTTTATTCGATCAGTAAAAACGGGACCGAATACCGCAACTTCCGTACAGCATATAATATTGTTGCAACCGGCGACAGTGCAAATTTTAATAATGAATATGTTGTCCGCTATGATGGAAATTTAGACCAATTGCAGGAAGGCAGGAATTATTACCGGCGAAACCTGGAATTGAGTTATGTGTTGACCGGGTTTTTGTATATCCTGCAAGTTGTTGATGCAAGTGTTGACGCAAACCTTTATAGTTTTGATGTGAGCGATGACCTGAGTTTGCGCTTTGAACCGATATCCGACCCGTACATGACAGCCTGGAGGCCTGCACCGGCTGTTAAGTTGAGGTTTAAGTTTTGATGGAAAAAGGTCATTTGTGGTCATTATTTAGCCATTATTTGTCATTAATTGCATGGATCAAAATAACACACTAAACTTAATAACAGCGCAGCTAAATGACAATTTAATAACGGCGCAGCCAAATGACAACGTAATGACAGCGCAGCCAAATGACAGTTTAATAACACGAAATAAATTACCAAAATTTTATTTAAAACATCAGATGAAGATCGCATTGCTTGGATATGGAAAGATGGGGTATGCCAGATATGGCTGTTGCCAATATCCATAAATGTTTTAGCTGTAACACATCTGTTGTTGTAGGTACCACCGGGTGGGAGA
>NIVA01000179.1 GCA_002254335.1 Bacteroidetes bacterium 4572_114
TTGTCCATAGATATTAATGCTTTTAAACTATAAACTGTCAGACAGTTGTCCGTTCACTTTATTGATGAATGTTAATTGTTAACAGTAGCATCAGTTTTTTGGTGTATAAACTGTCTGACAGTTTTAGTTTGCCCATTAATTGTTTATCATTAATAAACTGTCAGACAGTTGTCCGTTCACTTTATTGATGAATGTTAATTGTTAACAGTAGACAGTTTTTTCGTTTTATGAATAAGTCCGGTCTAAAAACGAAGTTTTTAAAAATTAGCGAAATTTTGTTGTTTTCAAACACTTGGTTATATGGTAATTAGAAAAGTTTATTAGCGCATTCGCGGCTAACTATGGCTTTTTAGACCGGACTCATTAATCATTCCTCCAGGTAAAGGTCAATCAACCCTTCGGGGGCACAAATGAAAATTTGTTTCTTTTTATCATTGATTTTTTCAAACATTTCATCAACAAGTGGGATCAATATTTCCTTTCCCTCAAAATTAATTTGAAGTATTTCCTGTTCGGGCCTGTCAAGGATATCCTCCAATGTGCCAATATCCCCATGTATTTTATCGATCACATTAAAGCCGATAATTTCGTTGTAGTCAAACTGTTTGCTTTCTATGTCCTTTATTCCTTTTTTTGGAAGAAAAACAGCGCAATCAACAAATTGCTGGGCCTTTGCAAGCGAAGCATAATCTTCTAACAAAATCTGGATTGTGTTCGAATCCCTTTGCCTGATTGATGATAAATAAAATGGTACCAGTCCCCCATCAATTTCAATAAAAACCAGGGGGGGGGCATTTTGCCCTTCAGGGACTTCAGTATTTGTCCTTATTGAAAGTTCACCTGTTTTACGGTTACATTTCCTGATTTTGCCAAATTCAAAAAAATCTTTTTTATCCATAATTTGCAAAAAAAAACCGGAGAAAAACCTGCGAATATTGCGCACCTTTTCTCCGGCTATTTGTTAAATGAGAAAATTTTATTCTTTGCTTTTCTCTTTTGTTGTTTCTGCGGCTGTTTTTTCAGCTACCTTTTCTGCAGCTTTCTCTCTTGCAGCCTCTTCTTCTTTTTTATCTTCAGCAGCTGTTTTTTCTTTTGCGGCAACTTGTTTAGCTTGTGCTTCGGCTACCTCTTTCTCAATTGCTTCCCCTCGTTTTTTAGATAATTCGGCAGCCCTGTCTTCCTTAATTTTGACTTCAGTTTCCATCAGCTTCTTTGTTTCGGCACGCTCGGCATTTTCAATTTCCTTGCTTGCATTTTCAATTTTAGCTGTTTTGGTTTCCATCCATTCCTGGAATTTTAATTCTGCCTGTTCGGCAGAGAATGCTCCCTTTTTAACTCCCTTAAGAAGGTGATTTTTGTAGATCGCACCTTTAAATGTAAGGATAGACCTAACGGTGTCGGTTGGTTGGGCGCCAGTTTGAAGCCAATAAACAGCCCTGTCGAAGTCGAGGATTATCTCGGCAGGTTTTTCTATTGGATTGTATGTGCCAATTTTTTCAATAAATCTTCCGTCACGTGGTGCCCGACCATCCGCAATAACAATATGGTAAAAAGGACGTCCTTTTTTTCCATGTCTCTGCAATCTGATTTTTGTTGGCATAATTTACTTATTTTAAGTGATTTAATTTGCTTTTAAATTTTGGGGTGCAAAGATCATATTTTTTTCTTTAATAGAAAAAATTTTTTTCGTTCTATTGAAAACAAATAACCAAAATGAAATATGATATATAATGTTGAGCGTAGCAAAATCACACCACTGCGGGGTTTGATCTGAGATAAAATGTCGGTTACATAGATCACACATCGAATATCACACACCGAACATCTTACATCATTTAGTGTTTATGTCCGCCAGGTCCGTGAACATGGCCGTGTTCCAACTCTTCGGCAGTAGCTTCCCTCACATCCTTCACATCAACATCAAAATGCAGGGTTTTATCTGACAATGGGTGGTTTCCGTCTAAGGTAATATTATTTCCTTCAACTTTAATAACTGTCAACATTTGCATGCCATTCTCCATTTGTGCCTGAAACTGCATGCCAACTTCTATTTGTGCATCCTTATCAAAATTCGATCTGTCAACGGTTTGGACCATCTCTTCTGACCTTAAGCCATAACCTTTTTCCGGTGGAATGGAAACACTTAATTTTTCATCCTTGGTTTTTCCTTCAAGAGCTTCTTCCAGTCCAGGAATGAGGTGGCCATTGCCATGGATAAAATTGAGTGGCTCCCTGCCTTCAGATGTGTCGAGAATTTGTCCGTCATCGTTTTTTAATGTATAGTCGATGCTAACTACTTTGTTTTTTGCGATTTGCATGATAAAATATTTTCATTTTTAAAATTCGGGTGCAAAGATCAAACTTTTATTTACAATTCAAAGTCTGGGTAATAATTTCCAACAAAAAAAAGCTCATTAAATAATTGCATCCCCTATACAAAATTTGTACTTTAGTCGCCTATACCCAAAATGAATAAAAATGAAACCACGGATGTGCACTGCAAAATTACCCAAGGGAGCTCGTAACTCCCTGATTCCTGTGTGTGTGTTGTATTGTCCCGGTAAACGCGCCCCTTCCGGAAACCAGGAAATATTCCCCCCGGCAAAAATTTCTTATTAAACTTTTTTTTAGTTACAACAGATTTAATCATTTAAACCTACTAATAATGAAAAATATTTATTTAATATCAATTAATTTTCTAATACTATTTTTGATTTGTGCAACAAACACATCTTACCCCCAGGCACCGGTTTTTACCGACAGATTTACCATCACGCCACTCGAACAAACCGGGCCGCAATACATCATCGGTGATGTTTCATGGAATGGTGAAATACATGCATGCGACGATATACATATTGAAGCGAATGCAACACTGAAACTAAACCCAGGATGTATTCTGCACATGTTGGAAGGTAAAAAGATAGTTGTAAAGCGTGAAGCAGATTTGCTTGTAAACAATGCTATTATTACAAATGATGGCGAAGGTTTATGGACTGGTATTGAAGTATGGGGTGATAATTTACTGCCAAGTAACTCATTGCTGCAGGGATATCTAAGTATTTCTAACAATTCTGAAATAAGTAACGCAGAATGTGCAATAAAGGCTACCAGAATTAATGAACAAACAGGTGAAGGGCAGCCCGAGTATTCAGGAGGTCTTGTCATTGTTTCAGGCAGTAGCCTTATTAATAATCAAAAAGCAGCTTGGTTTTTCCCATATTCAGGGGATGATGATTGTTTAAGTACTTTTATCAATTGCCTGGTTGAAGTTAATGATAATATCATCGCAGGTACCACAGTCGAAGAGTTTATTGAACTTAACGCGATTGATGGTGTGAGCTTTGTTGATATTAACATGAAAGATGAGCGCACAAATATAAGTATGCCCAACAAACCAACCGGTATCTATGCAATAAGTTCAATTTTCGGTGTGTATGGCCAAAACAATGCTGGCCCTTACACCACAAGCTTTAGCAATCTTCGTTATGGCATCAGGGTGCTTGGAATACAGCCAACCGACCATTTTACAGTTAGAGAAGCCGCCTTTTACAACAACCTCCGTGGTATTTACACCTCGGCCACTACAGGCCCTCAGATTAACTTATGCTATTTCCAACCCTGGGAAAATGCCAGTATCTGGGTTGAAAATTATGGCCTATACTTAGACGAATGTACCGGCTACCAGGTTGAGGAGAACCTGTTTGAAAATAACAACCCTACAACGGTTTATGGCAATGGCCTGGTAATTAACAATTCCGGAACCGATGCCAACCAAATATACCGGAATACCTTTAAGGGGCTTGATTACGGCATTATTGCGCAAAACAAAAACCGGCACAGCAGCGGGCTTACAGGCCTTTGTATTAAATGCAACGATTTTGATAATTGCAACAATGACATCGTTATTACCACCGACATGGGCGATGAAAACCCCGAACTGGGCATTGCCGCCAGCCAGGGCGCAAGCTCCTCGAACCCGGAAGATATGGCCGGGAACCTGTTTTTTATCGAGGAAAGGCCCGATGGCGATTTCGATGATATCAACAACGAGGCGAACCATATTACCTATTACTATCCACTAAATGCCCCCGGGTTTATTGAAAGGTTGAGGCCGGTTGACTATACTGAAAATACTGTGAATGTGGAAGAAGTTACCGTTTATCCGGACTGGACTTTTGAAAACGGTTGCCCGTCCAACTTCGGCGGCGGAGGCGGTGGTGGCACCGGTGGCGGGGACGGCCGCGAAGAATTGTTGGTAAAGATTGCCGAAGCTGACCAGAAAACCGACTCGATACAAACCATACTAAATGTACTTGTGGATGCCGGAAACACTGAAGGGCTACATGAAGATGTGTATTACAGCACACCGCCCGAAACCATGGAGGTTTACACCGAAATGATGAATGCCTCACCTTACCTTTCGGATACGGTGGTAAGCGCTGCCATCCAAAAAGAGGATGTATTAATCGAAACTGGCAGGCTGGAAACTTAAAAAAGCACAGGCATTTAATGCGCTGGTAAATATTTACCAGGGCGACACCATCGATCCCCAGGCCTCAATGGCAAGCCTAATGGCTTTGTTAGGGTCCGAAAACAGTTTGCCGGCAAAATACCTCCTTGCATTTACCAACTTAAAACATGGTGATAATGAGGCCGGCGAAGATGTATTGAACAGCATCCCTTCGCAATTTATGTTGGGCCAGGGGCAATTAGCCGCCCATCAGCAAATTACGGATTATTATGCTTTGCTTTCGGCATCACAATACGATTCGCTTTGCATATTACAGGCCGATAGCAGTGTTGTTAACAGCGTTTGGGATATTATGGATGCGGAAATTGGGCTGTCTTCTGTTTTTGCCAGGAACATTTTATTGGCCATGGATGAAACAAGTTACACCGAGCCGGTCATCCTACCTGATTTGTACAAATCTACCGAGGCGCTGGAGGCCTACCACAAACTGTTAGAAACCGTACCACCCAAGTATATAATGGTCAAGCCCAATCCTGCAAAGGATTATATTGTACTTGAGTATATGCTTGAGCAGGAGGGGAACATCCTGATCGAGATCAGCAATATGAACGGAAATAAGATGTATGGCCATAAGGCTTTATCCCGCCGGGATGAGATTACCATCGATACCCGGTCGTGGCAGCCCGGCATTTATATTGTCACCCTAATTCAGGATGATAAACTGATAGAGAGTTCAAAATTTACTTTAATTGATTAAAATCAAAATATGCTTTCTAAAGGACCTCCTCCCGGGGGTTCTTTTGGATAGCATTTATTAAATAATGTACAAATGAAAACAATTCTTTTTACAATTCTTTTAATATGTCAGTTTAGCATATTTGCCCAAAAGGTGGAGGTTTATTATGGTGTTTCAGGCAGGAATGATGTTACCAATGATTGCATTGAGTTATATGATAAGGGATATTACATTACAGGCGGATTTGAAAATGGAAATGGATATTATTATAACGGCTGGTATATCAAAACAGATGTAAACCTCGAAATGCTATACGATAAAGTTGTTGAACATTCATCAAGTACTGTTGCAACATTTGCTTCGGCTTGTGATAGTACAGGAAACATTTATGTTACCGGGTTTACAACTTATCCTGGCCAATGGCCCTTTGTTGTTAAAATAGATTCGTGTGGACAGAAACAATGGTGCAAAATCCTCAGTTATGAGGATTATTTTAACTGGGGCAGTGCAAATGACATTATTATTAATTCAAGTAATGAAATAGTACTTCTTACTTCACTTAATTCAGATGACAAAATTGACAAGGTCCATTTAATTGGCCTGAACGGATCAGGAGATGTGCTTTGGAAAAAACCATACGCATCAAGGAATGACCACCCATGGATAAGACAGGCAACCGGGTATAATTTTACCGAGATTAATAATGAGTATTTCATCTCCGGTTTTTGCTACTATCCTTATCCAAATGATACCACCCATTTTTTTCTACGCCCTTTTTTTATTGGTATTGATAGCTGTTTTAAAGAAAAATGGATTTTGCCGTTTGCTCCCTTGGATTCTGTTTATGGTGACGCATACAATACAATAGCAATAAATGATTCAGTTATGATGGGGATTGGTGAGCGCTGGTTACCTGGAATTGATAAAAACACTATTCTTATGTTTTTCAGCACTGAAGGGGAAACCCTCGGATATAAACCAATACCTACCGATTCTATTGCGCCAAACCTAATTGCCAATGTATCCAAGGACATAAAACGAATTAATGATTCTTTATTTATTACTTTCTCTGTTTGGGGCTCTACACCTGATGGTGGAATATGCAGTGAAATGATAATAGATACATCCGGTAAAATTTATAGAAAAAACGAATCAACGTACTGTATTGGGGGTGGCAGTTTAATAAAAACGTATGATGAAAAGTATGTTTATGCTGTCACTGTTGAAGAAAGCAAATCCGACGATGACATCTACCTCTACAAAATAGATGAAAACCTGGAATCCGTGCCATTTGATTCAACTGTACACACATACGACAGTCTTTGCCCCGGGGGTATTCAATCAAGTACAATCAATATTACGGATTGCCTTATCTGGACAGATATCGGGGAAGCCCCCGGCCCGGCCCAATACTACGAAAGCCTGCGGTGGATACCCATCAAGGCCTACCCAAACCCCGTGCGGGAAGGGAAGGTTACCCTGGAGTTTGAAAACACAGAACACCACCAAAATATGGAGCTACGCTGCTACAACAACTTTGGCCGCGAAATACACCGGCAAAAAATTTATAAAGGCCAGCAGGACACCGATGTTAATGTTTCGGCATGGGGCAAGGGTGTTTACATCGCCGTGATTTACAGCAATGGCGGTGCAGTGGGGAAGGTGAAGTTTGTAGTGGAAGGGGGAAGATGGTAGAAGGGAGAACGGAGATGGTAGAAGGGAGAAAGTAGAAGAAAAGCTGTCAGACAGTTATCCTTTAACTTACACACTGCAAGTATTATGTATTTGACTTTTAGCTTAAACTGTCTGACAGCTATTCTAATATAGAGGGGAGAAGGGAGAAAGTAGAAGGTAGCGAAGGAGAGATCAAACATCTTACATCGAACATCGGACTTCTTATATCAGATGTCCGATGTGAGATTTTTGATGTTTGATATAATAGAAAAATTAAATTTGTAATTAATAAAAATTAAATTTGTAATTAATAAAAATTAAAACATCATGAAAAAAGTATTTTTAAC
>NIVA01000180.1 GCA_002254335.1 Bacteroidetes bacterium 4572_114
ATCATCCCACGCGTATGTATTCACGTACCTGTCTTTTAGACCGGGGGTTGGGTACTCCATGTAATCTTTTAAGTAGGCATACCATTCAACACCTGTCCACCAATGTAAAGTTCTTTGTTTAATCTGGTTTTTGTAGTTGTTTGGATAATTATTGTAAGACTCCCATTCGATATCGGTAAATTTCATTACATTAATCCATTCTTGGGCAGGGATGTCCCATCGTTGCCATTCCGATTCATAATAAGAGCCATCTGCATTTAGCAAAAAGAAAGCGCGTACATCCGGAACCCACTTGTTGATTTCTGTATTCCACAAAAAATTTTGCTGTTCATCAATATATTCATCAGGATTGTAATGGTATTGCCAATGGTGTCCATAAATCGTATCCCAAACTTCTCAGAGATATTCCCAAATTGATCGTAGCTTTTTAAGGCCCTATAATCTATTTTCCACCTTGTAGCAGTAGTATCATAAAACTGATAGGTTTCGCAAATAGATCTTGAGTGATCATCATATTGGTAATAGACCAGAAATAGAGAATCATTAGTAAACGAATGCATTGTGGTTATTGTTGATATTTCATTTGGGCCATTATAAGTTGCCAATAGATATTTTGGTTGCATTTCCAATATTTCCCCATTCCAAAGGTAAGTTTCCTGGCGCTTTGGGAGCCATACTGTATCTGATCTTCCGGCATATTGTGGTTTGTAATCTTTTAACGAAAATGGCATGGTGGGTAAAAGTTGTGGGGCACTATTGCATTTCGTGATTGATCCCTGTGGGAATATTGGTACCGTTAGTAAAAAACCAACAGCAACAGCCCAGTGTTTCAGCTTAATCATGTCTTTGTTTTTTTATTGGACAAATTTCTAATTGAAAAAGGCCTGTGGCAGTTTATTGCCACAGGCTTCGTTTAGTTTTAATCCGGTATTGCTTCTTCGTAAATGTAAACCGGGCTTAATTGCATGTTAGGCGTGATTATAACTCCGCCCGTTATATCCATTACCACTTCACCGGTGCACTTTATTGCGTCATATGCACAGTTTTGTACGGGTTTTGTATCGGTTTCCGCCCAAAGCTGAAGTGTAGCATTTCCAGGAGGGAATTGATCCTCCCAATAGATATAAACTATGAATGTACCTGCATTCATATAATTTTGAGTGTAGGATGAGCCAATGGTTGAATGAACTCCGCCACATGTACCACTGCCAGGACAAACTGTTGGACTTGTAATAATTAATGGTACAATTTCTCCTTGCGATCTTGCTTCAATAGAGAATAAGATTAGTAGTGCTAATGTAAAAATAGAAAATATAATTTTCATAAAACTTGTTTTTTGATTCGCTTACTCATAATGCTTTTCGGCATCCGCACCAAACCTTTCCATGCCCACAGGGCTATAGTGCAGGCAAGGGCGCTTTGCCGTTTGCCTACTTTGTTTTGGAAGCGGGGTTTTGGCGAAACCACTCCCCGGCCGGCTTTTTACTCAACATCTTCAAATGCCGGTCTCTTTGTTTTTTGTTTATCTTTGCTGCCTGTACCTCCTTTGTTTGTTTAATAAATATGTCAGTAGTGTGTCTATTTAGAATTCAGCTTTGGGGGTACTTTTTTTATGCCCTGGGCTGAATGTAGGAGTTATAAAGTTATTACCCTCATCTGGTTTTGCAGCAGTAAATGTAATTTATCGGTATCCAGCCTGTGCTGTATCGTAGTTTACCCTGAACATCTCCTCCAACGCCCCCTTGTAAAAAAACCATCTGCATGAGTCATCATAGTTCAGTTTCATCTCTTCATGGATGCTGTTCCTGAGGGAATCGGTATATCTTCTTTTCCGGTTATCAGGGTAATGGCGGCTGATATAATAATGATTTTTGTACCATTCACTACTTGGGCCATCCCAGGCATAGGCATGTATAATTCTGTCATCAAGGCCTGGGCTAGGGTACTCCCAATCATCTTTTAGATAGGTGTACCATTCATCCCCAACCCACCACTGAAATACCCTATGTTTAGTTAGATTTTTGTAGTTATTAGGATATTTATTGTACGCTTCCCATTCCACATCGGTGTATTTTTGTGTATTTATCCATTCCTGGGTCGGTTGGTCCCATCTTTGCCATTCCGATTCGTACCAGGAGCCGTCATCGTTTAGCAAAAAAAACGCTTGCACATCATCCACCCACTCCTTTGTATCTGTATTCCACAGGTAGTTATTTTGTAAGTCAACATATCCTTCAGGAGTATAATGATAATCCCAATGATGAGCCCAAATTGTATCCCATTTTGGACTGATGTATTCTTTGATGATGGTTAGTATTATTTCATTGGTATCCACATAAGTATCCAGCCGTGCAATGGAATCATGCCATATTCCGGTTTGGGTATTAAGTCCCTGCAATAAAATCCTGTTTACGCAACCAAACCCGTCATAAGTCAGGATTGCCTTATAGTCTGTTTTCCAACCCATAAATACCGTATCGTAAATATAAAAAACTTGATCCGTTAACATCGATTGTTCATCATATTCGTAGGTGGCCATTAATAGTGAATCATTGGTGTTGGAATCCATGGTTATTAGTGTTGACATTTCATCGGGATTATTATAGAAAAGTAAATGATAAACCGGATTTATTTCAAGTTCTACTCCATTCCAGAGGTATATATCTTGTCTTTGTGGTAGCCATATTGTATCAGATATTGTTTCGCCCAGTGACTTATAATCTTTTAATGAAAAGGGTTGTTTTGTCAAAAGTTGCCTGCCATTACCAGAATTTGAATTTAATCCCTGTGGGAATATTGGTAACGACAACAATATGAAAATTGGAATAGCCCAGTACTTGTTTTTAATCATGATCTTGTGTTTTTTTTGATTATTGTATTTTTTTTTGGAGAAAACCTGCGACATAATAATGTCGCAGGTTCCTGCATTTCTGTAGGCTAAAATATTAATCCGGATTTTCTTCCTCGTAAATGTAAACCGGGGAAGTTGTAACAGAAGCAGAAAGGTTAAAATTATAGCCTATCTCTTCATAATCATCACCATAACAGTACATCTCCACATAAGCTGCATTTGGGACTTCTACCGTGTATGTGCGGGCCCAATAAAAAACAATAGCAGTACCAGGTGGTAAGGCCTGGTCCCAGCCAATGAATACATTGAAAATACCATTTCCATTAAAGTTTTGACTATTGGCAGGGCCAAGCACCGGATGGTCTGCCCCGCAAAAACCCTGTGCAGGGCAACATGCAGGATTGGTAATTGTAAGTGATGTTAAGCTTTCCTGTGCTTGTAATGCATTTATGTTTGCTATGAAAAAAAGAGCAGCAAAAACAAAAATTACTTTAATTAAAGTTTTCATTATTATTTCGTATTAAATAATCCTACTCGTAAGGCTTTTCGGTATCGCCCCGCAACCTTTCCAAAGCCTACCGGCCCTGGTGCAGGCGCCATCTTGTTAATGGTAATAACCTGCATGGTTTAAGGAGAGGGGTTTTGGTAAGGGCAACGGGATAATTAACCCCACACCCTAAACCTCCCCCGGCCGCACACCCTACTCAGCATTTTCATCAGCTTTATCCGTTCAATCCAGCGTCTAAAATTTTCTGCTTTATCCGTTCAATCCGTGCAAATCTGCGTCTGAAAATTTTGCTGCAACTTCAAATGCCGGCCTGTTGTTTATTTTGTTTATCTTTGCCGCCGTACCTCCTTTGTTTGGTTATTAAATATTACAGTGGTGTGTGTATTTGATTTTCAGCCTTGGGGGTACTTTTTTTATGCCCAAACTGAAATTATTATTAGCTAAAAAAATGGGTAAGGGCCAGGGCCTGTCATTTTATTGATTTTATGGGTTCATAAATTATAAAAATCAAAAGTATATAATATTATTTGTTTTTATAGGAAATATTTTTAGGGGGGCTAATTTATATGATTTATAAATAATGATATTGAAAAAATGGTTATAAACGTCCCTAAAATTATTGTTGGGCCTTTGCGTTACTAATATTAAGATTTTCAAGAAACCAAAAAGGTCCTACTACTAAAAAAACAAACCACTATGAAAAAAATTATTGTTATTTCAGGTTTTTTCCTTGTTTGCCTCCTTGCAACTTTTCCGCTGCAGCTTAAATCACAGGAAACTGTTAGTGATGAGTTACGTGTAAAAGAGTGGATAGACGGACAGACCATCACCGTTTTTAACCATCCAACAACCCGTGTGTTTGGCGAGACATACGATAAAAATTCCATGCGCAACTACCACATCCCTGTTACTAATATTGGATACAAAGATTTGGGGCAACTAAAGGGTGAAACCAGGGAAAAAGCAAAAGCAGAAAACTGGCCGGAAGAAAAACTCACCAAAGAGTTGCAAAACCTAAAATCGGGTGCAAAAGGCGGAAGGCTATATGTTTACATCGAGCGAGAGGATAATGACCGGGCACGGGCTAATTATTTTTTTGTGGTTTTTAGGGATAAAAATGATGATGAGTTTTACAGAAGCAATGTGGATAAAAACGTACCGGAATTTGGTGACTTTGGGTTTTGGTCCAATTATTTTGTTATCGATATCCCGGAGGAGGTTGAGTTCCCTTTTTTCGTGTATGTGAACGACCGTCACAGCAGCAATTTATCCGATGTTAAATTTGAGATCCTTGAATGATAAATTATAAAAAGAAGGCCACGAATGCACGAATTTTAGGATTTTGAATTTCTTTATCATTTTGGACATAGACGGTTTAGGTTAATGCCAGGCTATTCAAAACAGAAAAAACAGTATCCCAAATCAACATGAAACACATTCAATTATTATTCCTTGTACTGCTAACAGCCACAAATGGGTTTTCGCAATTCAACATTGAAGAAGAAAACTGTGAAGTAATTTCAATTGGGCAATTTCAGGAATTGGAAGATTTTGGTGATATTATCAGTAAACTAAAAACAGAAAACCGCTTAACTATTTCAAATGCTTCTGCTATTAAATTGGTGAGTAGTGATAGTTATGTGGCTTTTGAGCAAACACCTGATTCTATTGTAAACCAACACGGAAAAATCGATGCAGATGATATTGAATTGATTTTACAAGTTACTGTCAATGAAAATAAATATCTTATCATTGTCACATTATATTCAAGTTTTGGCCATGCCTTCAAGTATGGATTATCGCAGAAAAATCTTGAACGGATTAAAAATATTGGGCATGTGACCTTGCCCCGGGTGGGGGTGATAAAGGTTGAAGGATGTAATGGCCCGACTGTTAACTTATCTGTAAGTAATTCACCCCGGGAAACCAATAAATGGATTAAATATTATTTGTTGGATTTAAGCTACAACACATTCACCAATACAAGAAATTGCAGGATAACTGATGCCGGCGAGGAGTGTAAGGAGATGGAGAAAGTTGAAATTTTCGGTGTTTATAGTTCACAATCATGTCCTATGCCCCCATTTGCAAAGGTAGAAACCGAGATATCAAATAATCGGATTTGTATCCGAAATATCTTACCACCGCGGCATAAGATGAATGAAAGTCATCTTGAAGTTTATGATTTATGGGCTATGGGTATGTGATTGAAACATCTTGGGGAGAGATAGAATTGCCGATTTCTGATAACCGGGATTATAATGTGCCGGACATAGTATCAGAATTTAACGGGTTATTTTATGATATTTTAGATAAATATTTTAATGAATATGAACCAGAATTCGATCTATATCTAAAACTGCGTGAAAAGTAGATTTCCGGTCCGGTTCAATTTTCCCCCGTTCGATATAAATATTATTCCAATATCAATTTTTCATACCGGATAAAACCACCTGTTTCAATTTTAATAATATAAATACCTTTTGGTAAATCGTTCAAATTGATTTTTGTGTTTCCCTCAACATCTGCATCAAACACTGTGTTTCCTGTCATGCCATATATGTTTACATGGTATAGGTTTGAAATATCAGGCACGTTAATTTCAAAAATCCCTGTGCCGGGATTTGGGAATATATTTATTTTACCCTCGGTTATACCGGAAATATTTGTAGGATCGAATAGGATTTCATTGATTGCCGACAATCCATTGTCCGTAAAAATCCCATTGATTGCCGATATGTACTGATCGTATTCCACACTTAGGTTATATTCCTTGTCTTCTGCCGGGCGATAAAGTTTAAATAATTTCCTGATTTTAAATTTCCCGAACATCCGGGGTAAGAAACTAACGAATTTTGTGAAACGGCCGCCATATATGCCTTGCCGGGCAAAAGGGTTTGAAGTGTGGCAATATTCAGCTCAGGCCAAAATATTTTGTTCCCGGCAATTTCCTTAACAACTATAATATTATCAATAACGGGTTCAAGAAATTCGGCAATCTGAACATTACATGATGACAATACCGGGACGATGTTCCATGTAGTTTGAAGGTTGATTTGGGTATCTTCTTCAGGGCATCCCACAATTGGCAGTACCACATCAGAGCCAACTTTAATTTTAAACCCGTAATGGGTGTCCCATAGGCCGATGGTGTTTATCCCCAGGCCAGGATAATAAATTTTAGTAAGGGACAGCATTACAATTAAATCATCGATAATGGGCGACATTGTATGTGTGACCAACGGTGACTGCGGGACTATAAAACTGGAGAAACCGCTCCAACCTTCAGGTATTTCTATATATTGCCCATCATAAATATTAAGCTCTTCAATAATAGAAAGTGCTGTTATGTACCACTTATTGTTGCACGTTAAAAGCCCACCGCACTGAAATTCTGGTGTTGCAGTACATTCCTTTTGATCCCCGTTCCATCTGTAAACTTTCCAGGTAAATTCCTCACCATAATCAAACCCATCTTTTTCCGGGGTCATGTCATCATCCCCTTGGGCAATTATGGCCGTATTTGAAATGCC
This sequence comes from Bacteroidetes bacterium 4572_114, assembly GCA_002254335.1. GTDB lineage: Bacteria > Bacteroidota > Bacteroidia > Bacteroidales > 4484-276 > 4484-276. The sequence goes on from NIVA01000180.1 coordinate 6,893, forward strand.
GTTCCATATCCCGAAGCCGCCACAACGTAATCCCCCTTCATCGTCAGTGTAAAATACCCCAATGTAATCGCCTTGCCCTAACGGTATTCCGCACAGGTTTGGGTTAGAAGAAGTGAGAATGGAAATAACATGGACCTTCCCGGTATTGTTATGTTCCCATCCGGGGGGTATGCCATACCAATTGGGGGTTCCTTCAAAATCCTGATCTATATAATTTGTATTCGTAAAACTATATACCAGATAACCGGGGTCAAAATTATATCCTTCAAGATGAGGCTCCAAAGTAATGCTGGTACACGGGAGGGCCTCAATTGAGTATTCGCCCTGATCGTTGGTAGATACCGAAATATTATTGCCAAGTTCTATTTCTGTATTGCTGATAGGTCCTCCTGTATAGTAGTCGGTGAATTGTCCCGAGATGGTGAACATTTGGCCGGGGGCACCGGTGTAATCCTGATCAGAATAATCTTTTTTCACATTGATATAAAACATCTCTTCGGGCGAAAAGGTGTGAAATCCACAGTATGAAGGAGTGGCCACACCTGTCCAACCGTTTGGCACTTCAACGGAATAAAACCCCATGCTGTCGGTTGTTACCGGGTCAATCCCTCCCGAAAAGGTTATTGTAACCCCTTCAAAATGGCCTCCAACCTCTTTGTGCACATGTCCTGCTATTGAGTGGTAAACCACATGCGGGGCGTTTGGGGCACTTTTGCCCAATGATATTTTTATATTGGGATTAGATTTATCAGGCGGGGTGAATTCTTCGGCAATTACAGTTACTGCCGCAAAAAAAGAGAAAAGTGCGAACAGGGATAAGGTTAAAATCGATTTCATGATATAGGGTTTCTATTGATAATTTTTGTTTCGCTATAGCCAATAAATATTAAAGAATATGAGAACACACAACAGATTGTTGGTGATCTTTCGTTTTTAGATATTATTCCAAAATCAATTTTTCATACCGGATAAAACCACCTGTTTCAAATTTAATAATGTAAATACCTTTGGGCAAGCCGCTCAAATTGATTTTTGTATTTCCTTCAGTGTCAGAGTTGAAAACCAGGTTTCCTGTCATGCCGTAAATATTTATGTTGTACCGGTTTGAAACATCAGGTGCAATAATTTCAAAAATCCCTGTGCCGGGGTTTGGGAATATATTGATTTTATCCCCGGTTATACCGGAAATATTTGTCGGGCCGAAAAGGATTTCATTAATTGCCGACAATCCATTATCCGTAAAAATCCCATTGTTTGCCGATATGTACTGATCGTATTCCACACTTAGGTTATATTCCTTGTCT
>NIVA01000181.1 GCA_002254335.1 Bacteroidetes bacterium 4572_114
GCAGAAGCATTTACGGCAACCGGATGTTTTGTAATTGATAATTCCCCGGCCTGGAGGATGGATGACAGGGTTCCCTTGGTTGTCCCTGAAATTAATGCTGAAACAATTTCCGGGCAAACAAAGATTATTGCAAACCCCAATTGCTCGACCATACAAATGGTTTTGGCATTGGCGCCCCTGCACTGGAAATATAAGATTAAAAGGGTAGTAGTTTCAACATACCAATCGGTTACAGGATCGGGGATAAAGGGGGTAAAGCAACTTGAAAATGAACGAAAAAATATTGAAGGAGAGCAGGCCTACCCGCACCCGATAGACCTGAACCTGATCCCACAAGGCGGTAGATTTGATGGTTCGGGCTACACTTCTGAGGAGGTTAAACTGGTTGATGAGACCAGGAAAAATTTGCAGAGGAAAAAGATGATGTTTTTGTGGGCCGTGTCAGGAGGGATTTTTCTAACCCAAATTCACTTAATTTATGGATTGTGAGCGATAACCTAAGGAAGGGCGCTGCCACCAATGCGGTGCAAATTGCAGAATATTTGATAAATCAAGAGTTGGTTTTAGACGAAATGGTAATTTAATTTGAAAATGTGAAGATGAGCAAATCCAGACGGACGGACATTGTCCGTTTGAAAATGAAAGCCCTACGGGGAATTTGAAAAAACTGACGCAGGTTTACACGGATACAACGGATTAAAAATCCGTTCGACCAGCGAAAATCCGCGTCATTTGGCCAAATGTGTGTCGATCACCTCCTGATTATTCATTTTACCAGGGAATTTGCAAAAACCTCGTCCGAAGGATTTCTTAAAAAATATATTGTCGGGACCTTTGATTTGAAGGCCATAGTTATTGGTTACGATCATCATTTTGGCAAGGGCAGGAAAGGCGGCCTGGATTTTTTGAAAGATATGGGAAATAAATATGGTTTTGAAGTGGATCAAATCCCGATGCAGGAATTTAAAGATGTGGCACTGAGCAGTTCAAGGATAAGAGAAGCTATTAAAGCCGGACAAATGCCGGAAGCCGAAAGGTACTTAGGCTACCATTATTCTATTACCGGCACGGTGGTAAAGGGCAACCAGATTGGCAGGACATTAGGGTTCCCAACGGCAAATATCGACCCTGACAGCCCTGATAAGCTGATACCTGCTTATGGTGTCTATGCCTCGTTGATCAGGTACGGGGATAAAATATACGAAGGCATGAGCAATATCGGTGTCCGGCCCACATTAAGCGAAAACCAACTTACTATTGAAGTAAATGTTTTCGATTTCGACAAAGAAATTTACGGGGAAAAGATTACGATTTACTTTTTGCAGCACACCCGCGAAGAGAAAAAATTCCGTGACCTCGAACTATTGCGCCGCCGGCTGGTCATTGACAAGGTGAAGGTGAAGAAGATTTTGGAGAGGAGAGAGGGTAAAAAATAAACAACATTCCAATAATGACAAAAGGAACAAGTTCAAGTAGTGGTAGTACTTACAAAAGTCCCTCAACCAAAATATCTTCATCAATATCTTCCCAGTGGATGCCTTCGCCGCCCCCGATAAATCTCCAGTTTTTCAGTTGTTTATCGGTAGCATCCCTTAATCGTGGAAACCACTCAATGGGAACAGCAATTTCGCGGCCATCATCAAGTCGTACATACATTTTTTGATCTTGAAACCAAACATCTGATGCTGTTATTGATTTATTAATTGTTAAAGTAGTCATCCCATTTTGTGTTAAAAAGTTCAAAATTTTCAAAAATCAAATTACGTATTTCACTAATCTCACTTGCTTTAAACCGTTTTGACCTTACCAATTCAAATGGTTCAAGATTATACTTAGCTGTACCGTCCCCCTTTTCCACATGGATATGAACAGGAGAATGGTCATTAACATAAAAGAAAAAACGATAACCTTTTATCCTAAGTATTGTAGGCATAACAAATGATTTACAGCAAAGATAAACAAATTCATTTTGATTTTTTCCAAGTTTACACAGGTAGTCAGAATTATTCCTCAGCCACTTCCATAACAATCCCAATTTCAATAATCCCCGGCGTATAATATTTTGTCATCAGGTTTTCGATATCGAATTTCACCAGGCCTGGCTCCTGAAACTTCATGCCTTCCCGTAGTTTTATGGTGCGGTTGAAAATCCCATCGGTTTCGTAACCAATAAAAACCCCGTCCCTGTCCTTCAAAAACAAATTATGGTCCCTTATACGTTCTTCTCCCCCCGGCGTGTTCATCACTACATTTATAGAAAGTGCATCGGCAGGGAATTTTGCTGTGTGTTTAAGGATAATTGTAAAGTCATATCCCTTTTCAATATCTTCAACAGGAAACTCAAAATCCAGATTTTCAAACCGTGCCCATGTGGCATTTGGAAATGTGTGGAATTGCGAAATTGGCTCGTTTCGGTTGCAGGCAACGGCAAGTAATCCTATCAATAAAAATAATCCAACTGAATTTTTCATAATCTGGTTATTTAATAAATAATTTCAGTGCAATCAAAATAATTATCATCCAGGCAACTGATCCAAAAAATGAAATTACCAACGAGTTTTTCGATTTGATCTTCATAAATGGAAATAAAAAAATCTTTCCCAAAACGCCTTTATTCTTTGCATAATAACTGGCTTCAATGCAAAAGTTATCCGTCTTTCCCTCTGCAATAAATTTTTTCATAAGGCTTTCGGCCTTTAGCCCGTACAATCCAAAAATCAACAGGAACAACCCCAATAAAGCAAATAAGACTAATTGAAACCCTGTGGCATCGTTGTACGCTACAAAATAGACATAGCCTGCAACAAATAAACTTCCTGCAATTGCGAAATAGTAAATAATTTTCTTCATTTTTGTCTTTTTAATTATTTGCAAAATTAACAGAAAATAGAATGGCTAAAGCGGGACAAAAATTTTATGTGGTTTGGAAAGGTATTAAACCCGGCGTTTATAGCACCTGGAAGGAGTGTCAGGGGCAGGTGAAAGGTTTTGAAGATGCAAAATTTATGTCGTTTCCCAACGAAAAACAAGCGAATTTTGCTTTTAAGGATAAAAAGGGAATGTGGGCATACCTTGGGAAAAAGAAAGCTGCAACACAGGCAAACAGTAACAACACTGCTTCAGTTGGAGGGCCTGTTTGGGAAAGTATTTCAGTGGATGCTGCCTGTAGCGGAAATCCCGGCGTGATGGAATACCAGGGCGTTTACACCAAAACCGGAAAATTACTTTTTCATGGCGGGCCATATCAGGAAGCCACCAACAACGTTGGCGAATTTTTGGCACTTGTCCATGTGCTGGCCATGTTGAAGCAGCAAAATAAAAAACTGCCGGTTTATTCCGATTCCAAAACGGCCATGGCATGGGTAAAACGTAAACATGCCAAAACAAAACTTGCACCAACCATTAGGAACAAAAAGGTTTTTGATTTGATAGCCCGTGCCGAGATATGGCTAAAGACCAACACCTGGAATGTCCCCATACTGAAATGGGACACCAAAAACTGGGGCGAGATACCGGCGGACTTTGGGAGGAAGTGAATGGGTTTTGGGTTTCCCATACGGGCTTGCTTCGTTTCGCAGGTTTCAGGTGTGTGGAAGGGATGCAATCCCCGAGGAACGAGGGGATGGCGTCCCTGGTACTCTTGTTTCCGCATTTTTTGTGGGGAATTTTAGAAATATGAGCCTAAATATTCAGTAATATTTTTCTAAAAAACGGCTAAAAAGTACATCATACACCTTGTATTCTTTCAGTGTTTTGAAAATAATTTCTTTTTCGAGCAGTACCTTTAGTACCTGGTTTATTGATGATGGAGGTGGTAATTTGTGCCTGATAATAAAATCCATTGCATTTGGTTTTGTTACATGCCCCTCTTTTGCAATGGCGATTACAATCCTTTTTTGGTTCTCCGACATGAGGTTTAAAATGTTCAGGTAGTCGAACTTGCGAATCTCAAGGTAATCGGAAGTAATTTTTCGCGCATGTTCTTCGGTCAGGGTTTTTGGGGTTAGCGAAAAGCATTGGTTGCATATCAGTTCGGTGTAATAGGTATAAACTTCAGAGTAATCCAGGATAAAATCAGCTGCTTGTGGCTGGATGGATTTTTTGCTTTTTTCAAAAGTTTCAGTTATAAACCCTTTGTAAACCTGACGATCAATTTTAGTAAGCACCATTACCTCGGCACTTTGGTAAAAAGGCCTTTTGGCGTCCAAAAACATTTCTCTGAGGATATGTCCTGTGCTCCCTGAAAAAATAAAATTAATATTCGACAGGTTTTGAATATGTGTTCTCAACAGAGCCTCTGCCTTTTCGGGATATCTGGCCACCTCCTGAAATTCGTCAAATGCTAAAAAAACCTTTTTCTTTTGTTTTTCGAGATAATTAAAAATTTGCTCAAGCGATGATTGGTATTGGCTTTTGTGCACGTCAAGGCTAAACTTTGGTGTGCCATCCTGTCCGAACGATACTGTTGGGCTCAATCCTTTTAAAAGCTGTTGTAACCCTTGAAGGATATTCTTCTTATGAAACTTTTGTAATACTTTTTCGGCCAAAATTTGTATCAAACCTTGCATGTCCCTGGTTGCAAATAAATCAATGTATATGGTGTCTGCAAGTTTTTCGGCTTCAATATTTTAATTAAATACATAAAAACCGCAATAGAAATAACATATAATATGATACATAAAAACCGCAATAGAAATAACATAAAATCGGTAACATATAAACCGTAAAAAAAATGCAATAAATTGGTTTTCTTATGCACACAAAATGTTCACCCTGTGAAATAGAATTTCAAATCTTCTAATTTTACAGCCAAAACGAAAATCTTTTTTACTGAAATATTAAAACTATGATTAGCATGAATGAAAAAAAGTTAAAAATGCCTATACAAAACTTGAAAGGTCAGAGGAATTTGATGGTGGGAGTGATATTGTAAAATATAACACTAAAAGTGGAGATAAATCCATTCTGGTTGCTGCCGCTGATTTGGTGCCCGAAGGCGAAGAAAACCCGCTAAGCATTTCCAACTATCAATGGTCGGAAAACAGACAGATGCTGTTGGTTTTTACAAATACCCGGCGTGTGTGGCGCTATAACACAAGAGGGGATTACTGGGTGCTGGACCTGGAAACAAAAGAACTGAAACAGCTTGGGGAAGGGTTGCCCGGATCTTCACTGATGTTTGCAAAATTTTCGCCCGACAACAGCAAAGTTGCCTACGTTAGCAAACACAACCTATATGTTGAAGATTTGGCATCAGGTGAAATAGACCAACTGACTTTTGATGGGACTGAGGATTTGATCAACGGCACTTTCGATTGGGCTTATGAAGAGGAGTTTTTCTGCCGTGACGGTTTCAGATGGAGCCCCAACAGCAAACTGATCGCCTACTGGCAGATCGATGCTTCGGGCATTAAAGATTTCCTGATGATAAATAATACCGATTCGTTGTATTCTTTTACTATCCCGGTTGAATATCCGAAAGTTGGTGAGGATCCTTCCAGCGCGAGGATCGGGGTTGTTGCAACAAATGGGGGCAACACGAAGTGGATGAACATCCCCGGCGATCCCCAGCAAAATTACTTAGTGAGAATGTTGTGGGCAGATAACTCAAAGGATTTCCTGGTACAGCAAATGAACCGCAAGCAAAACACCAATAAGATATGGTTTTGCAAAGCAGAAACCGGCCTGGCCGCCAATGTTTATACCGACCGCGATGAAGCCTGGCTCGACCTGGTGGAAGACTGGATGTGGGTTGACGGCGAAAAATATTACACCTGGTTGAGCGAAAATGATGGTTGGCGGCACCTCTACCTAATTTCAAAAACCGGTGATGAGGTTAAGTTGATCACGCCCGGCAATTATGATGTGATAAGCATCGGGGAAATTGACAAAAAAAGTGGAGATGTATATTTTATTGCTTCGCCCCACAATCCCACCCAGCGTTATCT
>NIVA01000182.1 GCA_002254335.1 Bacteroidetes bacterium 4572_114
CCTAGTATTTCAGGTTGCGCTTGGTTTCCTTCACCCGCGACACCCGGCACTTTTCAGGTTTCCCTCCTTTGCTTTGCTCCGGCGGACAGGCAAGTTCCTCTCTCTAAACCAAGTTCCTCTCTCTAAACCATTTCACTCCAACACTCCATTCCTCCAACACTCCATTCCTCCATTCCTCCAACACTCCAAATCTTCATTCCTCTCCCTCCACTTCAATAAATACCTCCTCTTTCATCAGGGTTCCGCTTTCATAAACCTCAATCCGTTGCAATTCAAATTTGCGGGTAAAATATTCCCATTTACCGGTTTTTAACCCATCCTCGTATTTACCGGTAGCTTTCAGGGTTCCATCTTTATAATAAAATTTTGTCCCTCCATTAAGCACACCATTAATAAACTGCGACCCTAATTTTATCGAGCCATCCTTATAATACTGCAGCCAGGGACCATTTTCCAGGTTATTGCTATAAGTAATTATTTCGCTGACCTGCCCGTTTTCGTAAAACAATTTCCATTCACCATACTTTAATTTGTCCTGGTAAAACTCCTGCGAAACCAAATCGCCCCTTTGGTTATAATAACTCCACAGGCTATCTTTTTCGCGGTCGCTGTACCACCCTTTGGCCATTATTTTTCCATTCTCATAGTATGTAATTGTGGATGACGAATTTCCCTGGTCAAAAATATCGGACACCGCCTTAATTTTTCCGTTTGCATAAAAATAGGTAAACGTTCCAAAGGGCAGATCATCCTTAAATTGCCCTTCATATTTCTTCACCCCGCGCCTGTCTGTTTTAACCCAGCGGCCTTGCTTCATGCCCTGTGCATCTGTTTGGTTAATAGTAGCTGATGAATCCTGTGGGGCAACAGCAGTTTGTGAATGGCCCGTCAAATACAGGCTGGCCATAACGAAAATCAGGATCGCTATAAATATTCTCATAATCAGGAAATCATTTATTGTGGTTTCAACGCAAAATAAGTGATAATAATTATGATTCCGGTCTAAAAAGGGAGTTTTTAAAGATTAGCGAAATTTTATTGTTTTCAAACACATGATTACAAGGTAATTAGAAATTTTTATTAGCGCATTTGCGGCTAAATAAGGCTTTTTACACCAGACTCATTTATCAAAATAATCTATTTTTGTTGGTAAGATTTTTACTGTTACAATAAACCATATACATCCGTAAAATGAAAAAATATATTCTGTTGGCCAGTATTTTGATGCAACTATCTACATTAAATACCTTTGCCCAAACGGCTTACGCATCTATCGAAAATACCGTGGCCTGCGATTCAACGGTAGTTTTTGTGCCTGTAAATGTTGAAAACTTTTTAGATGTGGGCGCCATCACAATGTTTATCGGGTTCGATACGCTGAACCTTAAAGATATTTCAATAGAAAATATCAACAGCCAGTTCCCGGATCTTCTTTACAAAGTAATGTATGGGCCGGAACCTCAGATTGGCATAAGCTGGATTGGCGTAAACGGTGCAGATGTTGTTTCAGGGAAGTTGTTTGATATTAAATTACTTTACAGTTCAGGTACATCCAATCTTGTTTTTAATAGTAAATGTGAAATTGCCACAAAAGATCTGGACATCATCTCTGTTGAATACACTGACGGTTTGGTTTCCCCATCTATTGAAATAACCGGCCAACCAGAAGGTCAAACCGTAAATGAACCGGATGAAGCTGTTTTTTCAGTCCTCGGTGATGGCGGGGAAAATTTTCAATGGCAAAGAAGTACCGATGGTGGCACTTCATTCTTTGATTTGGAAGGCCCCGAAACCTTCTTCGGCATAAACACGCCCGAACTCACAATCTCCCCTACCTCCGGCAACTTAAACAGTTCTTTGTTCAGGTGCATGGTATCAAACCCAAATTGCACTTTATATAGCGAAAGCGCAATGTTGACAGTCCTGCCTATGCTGTATAATCAAACTGTTGAATTTAAAAAAGGCTGGAACAGTTACTCAACCTACCTTCAACCTGTGGACACGGAAATTGAGGTGATTTTTGCGCCAATCATGCCGGCCATCCAAATCATTTCTAACGGTACCGGTGTTTACTATCCTTCAGGTGGTTTGAACACTATTGGCGATTTTGACCCCCTGAAAGGTTATGTCCTGAAATTGAAATCAAACGGGTTTTTCAATATATCCGGATATGACAGTGACAGCCCTACATTACAAATCCCTGATGGAGAGAGCTATTTACCCATTCTTTCACCCTGCAATATTACTGTCGGGGCATTGTTTGGCGACAACATCAACAACCTTGAAATAATCAGGGAACTCCCTGGTTTAAATATGGTTTGGCCCGCCCATGATATTAATACACTTGATTACCTGGAAACCGGTAAAACTTATCTAATCAAAACCTTCAGTAGTTTCCAAATTATTTTCCCTCCCTGCGATTGACCCGTTTTCCCGCTCGTACAGTCAGGGTTTGACTTAAAGTCAAGCCCTGACTCTCTTTCTTAAAGTCAAGCCCTGACTCACGCATCAGTCAGGGATTTTTTACGTTAAGCCCACCCGCTCACTTTGAGTTGGGTGGGTTTTTGTTTTGGTAAGGGTTAAATCCCCAACCATAGGGAGGGGATGGAAACCCTGGATATCGAAGCAGGGTCGCCATCCCCTCGTTCCTCGGGGTTTGCAACCCTTTATCAACCCCACAAAAAAAAAGCCCTGAAAGAATTAACTTCCAAGGCTTTGAATTTTGCTTGTGTGCCCAGAACAGGAATCGAACCTGCACTTCCCGAAAGAAACTAGTCCCTGAAACTAGCGCGTCTACCAGTTCCGCCATCTGGGCTAAACGGTTGCAAAAATAGTATTTTCTGTTTGCGCTGCAATTTTTTAAAAATTATTTTTTTTAGACGCGGATTTGCGCTGATGAACGCTGATCTTTTCCTTTTTCCTATCTGCGACTTTCCGCGAAAATCTGCGTCTTAAACCTGAAACCCGAAACATCTTCCCTTCCCCCTTTAAACCGTTCTCCCCGGATAAACCTTCAGTGCTTCTTCCAACACCTTCATTGAGTGTTTCAGATCATCAACATTCAACACATAGCTAATCCTCACTTCATCCTTTCCACGGCCTTTGGTTGAATAAAATCCGGTGGCGGGGGCAAGCATCACAGTTGCGTTGTTGTAATTAAAATCTTCTAACAACCACTGGCAAAACTTATCCGAATCGTCAATGGGGAGTTTGGCAACAACATAAAATGCACCGGAAGGGTTAGGGCAAAATGCCCCTTTAATACTGTTAATTGCTTTGAATACCGTATTGCGGCGTTTGTGGTACTCTTCCAAAACTTCGGTAAAATAGCTGTCGGGCGTGGCAATGGCCGCTTCGGCAGCCACCTGCCCCAGGCTTGGCGGGCTTAACCTGGCCTGCGCAAATTTCATGGCAGACTTCATTAAATCTTTATTTTTCGAGATCATCACAGGAACAGGTCATATTTCAGTGCCAGGTCTTTCAACACCATAAGTTCTTCCTTGCTATAGAGATACCCGGTTGGATTGTTGGGGTTACAAACAAGGATAGCTTTGGTTTTATCGGTAATTGATTTTTCAAATTCCGTAATCGATGGTAAGGCAAACCCAGTTTCGATGGTTGAATTAATAGGCACAATATTAATACCTGCATTTGTGGCAAAACCATTGTAGTTGGCATAAAATGGTTCGGGGACAATGATCTCATCGCCTGGATCCATGATGGATTGCATGGTAAACAGTAAGGCTTCGGAGGCACCGGCCCCTACAATAATTTCATCTGGCTCAATATTGATATTGTGCTTTTTATAGTACTCGGCCAATTTTTCGCGGTAAGAGGGAATACCTGCCGAATGACTATACGCAACCAGAATTTCATTGAAACCCCTAACTGCATCCAAAGCGAGTTCCGGTGTTTTAATATCTGGTTGCCCAATGTTTAAATGGTAAACTTTTACACCTCTTTTTTTTGCAGCTTCTGCATAGGGCACAAACTTCCTGATGGGGGATGCAGGCATCATTTTGCCCTTGGTTGAAATTTTTGGCATTTTGATAATAAATTATAATGAATAAATAAAAAATCCCGGCCATAAAAGCCGGGACAAAGTTTAAAAATTTATTTTAATAAATGAGATATATTTCTTATTTAATTTGATTTCAAACAACCTATTTTTTTTGTCCAACCGGAGTTGCTTTTTCAGGTGTAACTGTAGTTTCCTGCTTTAGCACCTGCCCCTTGATCCTTAAAACGACAGCACCTGTTGTACCGTTGGATTGAACTGTTACGGTCTTATTGATTTTTCCAACCCGGTTGGTCTTATATTCAACATTAATCACACTGCTGTGCCCCGGAAGGATCGGCTCACGTGGCCATTTTGGCACGGTACATCCGCATGAGGACCGTACATTGGTGAGTATCAAAGGTTCTTTGCCAGTGTTTGTAAACTTAAATTCACATTTGCCGTCACCTTTGTATGGTAGGGTACCATAATCGTGAACAGTTTTATCAAAGGTGATTTCAGGGGCGTTCGGGTTTTTTACTTTATCATCAGAAGCAGAAGTAGCTTGCCCGTAAACTGTAAATACTGCAAAAACAATTGTAGCGATCAATACGATAGCTTTTTTCATGATTTGTACTTTTTATTGTTTTATTAATTTTTTAATATCCGGCGCAAAAGTAAAAAAGAATTGTTGTAAAAATCAAACATCTATGCAAATTAGAATTTAATTTTTGTTAACGTGCTGGTTTATGAACCATCAATCAATTTATTGGGATTATTAATTTAAATTCAATTTTAACAAATCTTTTTGTTATTTTGAGGCCGTAACCTAAACATCTTATAAAATGAAAAAAAATGGCATCCTGTTTTTCGCTGTTACAATGATTTTGTCGGGGATCCTGTTTTCCTGCACATCATCAAAAAAGAACCAAACCCAATCCAAAACCAACGAAAAAAACCAGATTGCTGTTGGTGTAACAGGCCCACCTGTTATAGTTTACAAAACAAAGAAGGATTATTACAACAATGTTCCGGTAACCCTGTCGGAGGACAAATCCCGCATCACATCATTTCCGGCACAGTCTGATATCAGGATCAACGGGCAATACCCCTACCCTACCCGGTTAAATGATGGATATTTATTAGATAATCGTGGTATAAATAAAAACACCGCTTTTCTACGGTTCACCTATGAAGATTACTACATCATGGACAATATCCCAACTGCTGACAGGCTGATGAACTACATCATTGATGACGATCCTTTTATGGAAATATACGAATGTGGGAAGAAAAGTAATTATGATAACCTCACAGAAATGCTCAACCGCAAAATTGAAACCGGGGAGTTGGGGGGCTGTGTGGATTTGATGAAATAGCTTTTTTATTAAAAGCGACCCTGACAGGTTTTCAACTCTGTCAGGTCTCGTGGGCTACAATCTGTCAGAGTCCGGTGCAGGAGGCCCCATCAGAGTAAATAATAACAGAACCTAACAAATACAAAGTCGCATATAAAACAAAAGCGAGTGAGAAACCTCAAACCTAATACCTCTATACCTTTTTCATTCCTTTTTCCATTTTCCTTCTTCCTTCCTTTTTCCTTTCTTTTCCCCTCCAACTTCTAACCTCTCCCCTCTACCGTCCCCCCTCACCCTGCACCCATTCATAAGCACCCAAATCAGGGCTTTCGGTACGGTTGACCCCTTTGATATCGAAAGGCACCGTGTTGGCTATCTCGATGCTACCGATATTTTTTGCAGGCGACAGGCTGTCTAACTCATAATTGTTCACGGCATAATCAACAAAAAACGGATCTTCGTTTTTCAGGCAGTTAATATACCTTTCGGTGTTTGAGAGGTCATTATCGGTTTTTAGCAGGCAATGGTCAAAAGTTAAGATAAATTCTTCACTGGTATTTTCATCAATCACAAATTCGTTTTGCTGGTTGCCGTAAATAATGGTATTGGCAAAATTGGCCGAAAAAGGATAGGCATAAACCACACCCTGATTATCTTCGATGTAATTATTGAGGACCACAGATTGTGTTTGCCTGAAGTTGTAATTCCAGTAATTGGCAATGGTTGTTTGCCTGAAATCATACGAACCACCAAGTGTGAGCGCCACGGCATATTGCCCGCAATTAGCAATTACACAATTGTAAGAAACGATGTGATAGTAACGTGTGAGAATGCCAGCCCCCGACATATTCTCGATAATCGTATTAGTGATGTTCAACTGGTTGCCCATATATTCCTGTAGCGTTTCAGCCTGTATGCCTACAAAACCATTGCGGATAACCGCATAATTTATTTCGTTGTCAACAGCCCCTTCATTTATCCAAATCCTGTCCCATTGGCCGGGCAGGTCGCTATAAAAACTTTCTAAGCGGTCGCTGTCAAAATACACAGGTCCTTCCATAGTGCCCTGCACCTTTAACGATCCACCTTTATAAATCCATAAGCCTGAACCTTTATGGAAATAAATCCGTGAACCGGCATCGATGGTCAGGCTGCCGGTGGAGTCAACCACGGCATAGCCATAAACCACAATGGGCAGGTCGCTTGTCCAGGTAGTGTCAACACCCTCGCCGGCAACAATTTTATATTTCGGCAGGTTTGGCCGGTCGGTGTCCCAAAGGATAAAACGGGCATTTTGCCCCCAGGCCACCAAATCCACATCCTGTTCGTTGCCGTTGGTCTCAAAAAATATCGAATCAGTAACAACGAAAGGCAAATTTGTTTCCTGCGGGTCGATGGTCACCCTCACAAAAATATACATGCTGTCATTGCCACGTATCTCCACATCATCAAACGAGGTCCCCGAAATGCCATCCACATTAATCGAATACCTTGAACCGCTCCCGGATGCCAGGTGGATATTCGAAATTTTTACCTTGTTGTCGCTTGGGTTATAAACCCTTAAAGTTTGTGTGGCCGAACCAATTGTTGAAAAAACCGTATCAAATATCAGGGTATCCAAAGAAAAACCCAATTGAATAGATGGATTTGTATCGAAGGTATCCTCCTTTTTGCAGGAAGAAACAACAAGCAAGGCAATGATGAATATCAGGAAAACAGCACTAAAATATCTAACTAACATATATCAATAATTTTATGAGCGGCAAAGATAGGTTGAATTAACTTTTCTGATTACGTTTTTTCAGGTTGATTATTGTGCAATGCCCGTTACCGGAAGTTTCCATCAGACAGGATGCCAGCAGAAAAAGCTGATTAGTTTATTTTTGGGGTTAAGATAATGTTGAGACTATTTTTTTTGGCGGCTGAACCGGGCTTTCCGTTTGTAGTTGTTTCATGCCGGCTGGTTTTTGTAGGCGGTGCGTGGGCTTCGTTCCTCAGCCTCCGCCCACCAACAAAAACTACAGCCGCCATTACAACAAGCTACCACTTCAATCCCTGCCGCGGTGTAACATATCTACCACCCTCAGCAAGTTTGATACAGATCGCACAAACGATATTTCATCCAAAAACCCATCATCTCCTATTAATTTGACTCTGACAGGTGCAGGCACACTGTCAGGTCTAAAGGACTGATCATAACCAATGAAATAAGATGCCCCGCTCATGTGAAATCCACATCCCCCTGGATGTCAGTGATTATATCAAGTGGGAAACCAATCCAGTCCACGTCGGAAAATAAAGAGGGATGTTAACATTTCTGATGCTGGCCGGTATTGATGTAAATTCCCAAGCCGAAACATTTGTGAAATTGGCTTTCCGCTTGTAGTTCTTCCATCTAATGTTTTGCAAGGGTTTTTAATCCGTCATTCTTTATGAGAAGTAACATTTTTTTTTAAATTTGCATAGTAATTAACTTTAAAATAATGGATGAAATCTTATTAAATACGAATAAAATAGTTTTGGGGCAAGTTAAGTCGGCTCTTGAGAAAACCTTTAAACATGAAATTAAAGATGTAATTTTATTTGGTTCCAGGGCCAAAGGAAATGCAAACAAATATTCAGACTATGATATTCTATTAATTTTGAATAAAGATCAATACGATTGGAAATACAAACATAAAATTATGGGGGTGATTTATGATATTGAATTGGAAAAAAACGTCTATATTGATATACACATCCTATCGGAACATGAATTAAAGAATACGTTACGAGGCACACAACAGATATTTACAAGTGCTGTTAAACATGGAGTTTACGCATGAAACATAACGATAAAAACAAAGCAGCATTAATCCAATACAGGATTGAACAAGCCAATAATACTATTGAAACTGTTAAACTGCTGATAGAAAACGATAAATATAATGCCGCCATTAACCGTATCTATTATGGAATGTTTTATATATTGTTGGCTATTGCAGTAAAAACAGGTTTCGAAACATCAAAGCATCAGCAGCTTATTGGTTGGTTCAACAAAACATTTATAAAGGAGGATATTTTGCCAAAAAGATTTGGAAAGACAATTTCCCAGGTTTTTAAAAGCAGACAAATTAGCGATTATGAAGCTTTTGTTGAGTTTGAAAAAAAAGAAGTTTTGCAATTATTTGAGGATATGAAAGATTTCATCAAGACCCTTGAAGAATATCTGAAGAATAACTGATGTATCTATATTTATGCCGGACCGGATTATTTTCCGGCCCCCAATCTTGCTGATTAATACTGAAACTCCAGGACAGGATACAGATTAACCCTGTGAAATAATTCAAAGGGTCAACTTTGCCATTTCACAGGGTCAATTATTTAACTAAGCAATTATTAAGGTGAGGATACTATCCGACAAACTCGTTGCCAACCTTACGTGCACGTTCCGGCTTATCTAAGTTTATGTTCAAGGCCAAACCAATTTCAACCAATAAATTCCATCCGGCGCTTAAATAAACATAAGGGGCCATCTCGCCTGCACCCGGCACACGTATAGTAGTAAAAGGCGTGTCCCTGTCGGCAATGGCCACAATTTTAAGCCCTACGCCCTTTGCTAAGACTTCCTGAAATTTTTCTATTTCATCATCAATTGGATCCACCACAAAAACAATATCATCCTTTTCCATTACCTCTTCAATACCGTGAACAGCATACGTACCCTCCAGGTAGTCCGACTTTTTGCGTGTTATCTCGTTGGTTTTAAGGGTCAGCTCTTCAACCACACCATCGTTATAGCCAGCAAAATAAATTGTAGGGGCATTGGCCGCGGCACTGATTATGTCCTGTTCAATGGGCATTGTAAGTGCCGTTTCAATTTTTGTTGCCAATTCTGAAAACCCTGGAACAGTATTATTATTTATATGCCAAAGGATTGATTCATAAAACAATGCTTGCTCGATAACGCTTTTTGTGGCAGCCACAGCTTGTTCCCATCCACAGGTGAGGATAAATGTTTCTTTGCAGGCATCTTCAATGAGGGTACCTTCGTTTGCCGATAAAGCAAAACGGTTATCATTGCCTATTTCGGCCAACATCTTTGCAAGTAATACTACCTCTTTGGTCCTTCCTGAGTTTGACGCACAGAATACTGCAAATTTTGAAAGATCATATTGTGCCGATTGACGGGAACCATCGGTGGCGATGCAGAGGTCCAGCCCCGAGGTAAGTGCCTTGCGGATAGCATTTTTTGCAGGGAATATCCGGCTTGAGCCTTCGCCTGTAAGCAGCAACCTGCCGGCAGATGCAATTTTCTTTGCCACATCTTTTGTTTGATCCGGATTAAAATTTTTCACTACTTCGATAGTATCCATCATTTCCCGGGTTAAGGCATACTTCGAGTATTTTTCTTCGTTAAGGTTCATAGTAACTTTCTTTTTAATGTTTATTAGTATTATATTTGAGGACAGTATAAAAATCTCTATAAATATAAGGGATAATGGAAAGATGGAATAGTGGAATGATGGGGGTTTCCAATATTCCAATATTCCAATATTCCATGTTTTATGTGTTTTTTAATTGACTTATATTTGACTTACTGTGCCCTGTTTTTGATTTCTTCAGCAAGTTTAATAAAATCTTCTGTTTCATTCCGTACTTGTTTTACAAAACTGTTATCTTCAATAGTTCCAATTGCGGCCGTCATCTCAGCCGCATTTCTATATGTCGCCATGCGAAACGGATTGTCAAAATCCTTCTTTCTGGAAATATAAACCTGGTCCCGGATAAATTCCTGGATTTTTATCGCTTTATCTAAGGAAAACATCCATTGCTCTTTAGTGGGCTTATCTGTTTCAAGTATTTCGCAAAGTGTTGCAAAAGCATGTTTTTGTTTTTCAAAAGGATAATTTTCCCAAAGGGCATCGTACTTGCCGTGTATTTCGGTCCATGTTGCCAGTTTGCCAGATCCAATATCAGCCCGTAATTGATCGGCATCTTTTTCCGGGATAAGTTGTCCCCCAAAGTTTACCCAACTACATTCGCGCTTACATTTTAATTCATCGCACATAGATAGAAATGTAGCATCGGGATTAACCTTTATATATGCCATCAAATTTTTAATAGCATAATAATGGAGCATGTTACGGTAACCATGATAAGCTTTATATACTTTAAGGATCACAACTTTTCGCTTTGATTTTTCTATATTTTCGCCAAGAACTTCCAAATCATCTATTTTCCCTTCAGGCCCCATCAAAAGTTCACGGCCAATGTTGGCAAGTTCCAGTTCATTTTTATCATTTGTTAAACTGCCCATGCTTTGCAATCTGGCTTTTGCAGTCCATATTTCCAATAACCGGACAGCATTAAATATTTCCTCAACAGTGTCGGGCGCCAACGAATCAAATTCAATATTTTGAACCTTGTTTTGACGCTGGTCACGTTTATGATATTTCCAGGTGTTCCTTGCCAGGGCATACATGTTATACAGCCACCAGAAGGCCGGCAGGATCTCCAGTTGGCCTTTTGCCGGGTTATTATTGAGAAGCGAAAACGGCAATGGGATATCAAGTTCGGCAGGATATTGTGCTTTAGACAACAATGTAAAAGAAGCAAAACGACTGGAATGTTTGACGCTGGTGCATAACCCCGGCCAAAACCCACGGCCTGCCTGGATTTCGTTATCGTTGGCCCTGCTGTTATGATTTGAGCCGATAGTTGCCCCTGCTGCCATATTGCTTTGCCCCAAAACCACGGATGCAACAAGAAATGAATTATTATGATGCTGTTCGTGTGCCGGAAATATGAGATTGTTCAATACCTCACAACAAGAAATAGTTGAATTGTCGCCAAGAAACGAGTTAATAAGCTTTGCCCCGTATTTAAGGTTTGAATTATCGCCCAGGATAAACCGAATTGCCTTGCTACCGTAAAAAACATGACAACCAAAACCAATAATACCGTTCACTAACTCAACCCCTTCTCCTATCTGGGTGGGTTCTACACCCGACGAGTTGATGGTAAGGTTTTTAAGTTTATTGGCACCTTTTATATAGCAGTAGGAACCCACTTTAACGTCCTTTATTATGCGGGAGTTTTTTATCACGCATTGATCCCCAACCGTGCCATAAAAACCACGACGTGAATCAAAACTCTTTTGTGTAATTTCTATCAGGTTTTCCTGTAATGCAGTATCATCACGGTATTTTGCCCAAATATAGGCATCCGCAGCGATCATCCCATCAAAAGGGATAACATTTCGACATCCGGTTTCGTTCATCAGTTCGAGCCATACGCGCATATCTTCCTGTTCACCATCTTTAATTATCCCGTTGCCGAATTTCGCATAGCTTGTTGTATGCATCTCGTCTATATTAGCCAATAAGCACCTATCGCCAATAATGAAACGTGATAAATACCGAACATTACGGATTGCCACATCATCTCCGATATCGCAAGCAACTATCACGCTATTATAAATACCTACCGGCACTTTAAGATCATGATGTTCAAGGATTACATTTTGTACCCTTCCGATCCTGATCATTACGATGGCAATACTCATCCTTTCCATCTGGCAAATACTCACCAGGAATAAAATTTCCCCCGAAACAATCAGGAGATAAAACCTTAACATTGTCCATATAAATTATAATTTTTGCAACTATTTAGCTGGTTATTATTAATGTGCG
>NIVA01000183.1 GCA_002254335.1 Bacteroidetes bacterium 4572_114
TTGACAAAAATTCCACACTATCTTATGAAAAGAGCTGGCTAAATAAATTTAACCGTGAAGTTGAATTATCTGGAAGGGCATATTTTCAAATCAAACGGGATGTGTCGCACAGCTTTTTTGTAAAAACAACCAATACAGAGGTGGAGGTGTTAGGTACCAAATTTACAGTTTCTAATAATTTTGGTAAGATGCAGGTGATACTGAACGAGGGGAAAATTAGGGTTTCATCTGATAAAACAAACAAATCTTACTTATTGGCAAACCAGGGCGAGCAATTGATTATAAATTGTGATGGTACAGTAAATCAGGGAATTATTAACAGAAACCTCTATTTTTCGTGGTTGGGTGATAAATTATGAAAGATCAGGAAGCCCTTGATAAACATTTGTACGGTTCGGCACCTTCTGATGACCCTCAACTTATAATCGAAGCCATAGCCAAAATTACCGGTACAAAAATTAAAAAAATTGAACAAACATTTATTTTTGAATAAGCACCCATCCATTGGCTGGTGCGGTGGGATCCTCCCCCTCAAGGGGGAGTTAGAGGGGGTCTTTGTTAGCGAAATTCAAAGTAGATTAATTAAGGATTATAAACAATTATAATAAATAGATGGATCATGGAAAAGAAGTTTTCACATTTCTCAAAGCTGATAATTACATTGTTCCTTTTTGCCAATTTGTTTGGTTTTCCCATAATTGCAAGTAGCAACGGGCAGGGAAATAAAGGGGATACGGAGTTTGAAAAGATCATCGGATTAATTCAGGACAAATACGATGTGTCCATTACAGTGGATGCCGATGCCGTGGATCAAAAACCGGAAATCGTAAAAAAAATCAGCGATGAAACAGACAACATCCTAAAAAGTAAAAATATTGAAGATGCCTTAAAACTACTTACTTCAGGTACTGGTCTGCAATACCAGAAACTAAGGAATGACTTTTATATCATCAAATTAAAAAAGGAACCTCAAAAAGAAGAAGAGGTCCCTGAAAAAAAAAACAGATTCGAAGGAGGGGAAAAAACAATTAAGGGAACAGTATCTCAAAAATCTGATGGCATAACCCTACCGGGCGTTAATGTGTACGTAAAAGGCACCATAGTTGGAAGTTCAACAAATATTGACGGTTATTACGAGATTGATGTGCCTGAGGATGCTACAACACTTGTTTTTTCTTTTTTGGGTTTCAAAACCGTTGAGGTCCCCATAGCCAATCAAACCACCATTGATGTTCAACTTGTGGAAGATGTTTTTGGGTTGGAGGAGGTTGTAATTGCAGGTGTAGCCTCGGCAACGCCCCGCCGGAACCTTTCGATCAGTGTTACAAAAATTGGTGGAAAAGAGATAAATGAAGCACCGGCATCATCTGCGGTAAGTGCTTTACAAGGAAAAGTTGCCGGATTAAATATTTCAAGTGCCAATGGTTTACCAGGGGGCGGGGCTTCTATCCAGATACGTGGGGCAACCTCATTGCGTGGCAACCAAAAGCCAATGGTCATCCTCGACGGGAATATCCTTTATACAAACCTGGCAGATATTAACAGCGACGATATCGAATCGGTGGAGGTTGTAAAAGGTGCTGCTGCTGCTGCTTTATATGGTTCACAGGCCGGTAACGGGGTAATTGTAATCAACACCAAACGTGGAAAGGGGACGGGCAAGGAGAGTACTTCAGTGATTTTCAGGCAGGAAGTTGGTTTTCAAAAACTTGCCAAACAGATTAAGCAAAGTACCCACCATCCTTATAAACTGGCCGACGACTGGGAAGATTATCCATATACCCGGTATGCCAATATCTGGTATAATGATGACGGTTATCCTGTAAGTGGAAATAAATTACTTAATGATAATGACAGCTCTTATGCTGACCAGCCCTATGCAAGGTTGTACGATCATCAGGACAGGTTTTTTAAAAATGGGATGTACAACACTACTTATATTTCATTTTTGGGAGCTTCAAAATCTTCAAATTTTATGGTTTCCTACGAGAGAAATAATCAGGACGGTATTATATTTGAAACAGGAGGTTATACAAGAAATAATTTGCGCCTGAACCTTGATCATAATATTTCAACAAAAATCAGGGTTTCAACTTCAAACCTTTTTTTAACTACAAAATCCGACAATCCCGGGTCTAATTCAACATTTACCGATTTGCTGTTTATTGGCCCCGATGTTGATTTGATGGAAGATAATAACAATGGCACTCCATACCGGATTACGCCCGACCCCTGGAGTATAGCCGAAAATCCGTTATATCCCCTCGCAAACATGGACAGGACTTCCGACAGAATGAGTTTTATTGGCAATGTAAGGGCATACTGGGATATTATGGAGGGATTGATATTTAATGTTAAATATGCTTATGAATACAGAAATAAACAATGGAGCACATATACACCAAAAGGGTATCTCGGAAATTATCCCAGTAATGTTGGGGGGAGTTTGTATAAACAAGCATTTTTTGAATTTAACCAGAACTTTCAGGCAACCCTGAATTATAACAAACAGATAAAGGACTTCACAACTAAGCTAAAACTGAGCTACCTATATGAAAATATAGCGAATAATGGCTTTTGGGCCACGGGCCGCAATTTTAGTGTATATGATGTCCCCCAATTAGATTGGACAGATAACACTGAAGCAACATTGGGATCGTCAGAACAAAAAATAACCTCAATTAATTACATCAGCATTCTTGATGTGGATTATAAAAACAAGTACATTTTTTCACTGCAATACAGAATGGACGGCTCCTCATTATTTGGCGAAAATGAAAGATGGCATCCGTTTTATCGTGTTTCAGGTGCTTACCGGATTACCGAGGATGTACAAATACCCGGAATTGATGAATTAAAGATAAGGGCGGCTTATGGAAATTCAGGGCAACGGCCTGGTTTCGACAATCAGTATGAAACATGGAAGGGTGGTTATGGTTATGCGTATCCAAGTACACTTGGAAATAAAGACTTAAAACCTTCCATCACCACAGAACTTGAAGTAGGGTTGAACATGGAGTTTTTGCAACATTTTTCTTTTGAGTTTATTTACTCTCATGGCATAACCGATGGGGCAATTCAGTTGGCCCCTTTATATTCACATAGTGGATATCCCTATCAATGGCAAAATGTGGGCACTATACAGGCTGATGTGTTTGAAGCAACTTTATCGGCACAATTATTTAGTAACAGGAAATTAACCTGGAATGCTTCTTTAATTTTTGACAGGCTGAGACAAAAAATTACAGAAATGACAATTCCACCGTATAACACAGGTCCATATAATGCATTTCTGTTTGCCGAAGGGGAAACATTTGCCGTTATTTATGGCTATTCGTGGCTGACCAGCCTCGATGACATGGCGGCACAACTTCCTTCGGGCAAGACTATTGACGATTATCAAATTAATTCGGATGGATATGTAGTTCCAAAAGGGAGCGGGGGCACCAATGATGAAATCCCCATCCTGCTGGATAAAGATAATGACGGCCTCGCTGATAAAGTGGAAATTGGGAATGGCAACCCTGTATTTAACCTTTCGTTAAATAACACTTTAACCTTTAAAAGATTTACGCTCTACTCTCTTTTCTCGTGGAAAAATGGCGGGGAAATCTATAATTACACACGACAATATACTTTCAGGGATTTAAGGGATATCGAATTTGACCAATCTGGTAAACCTGAAGGTGAGAAAAAAACAATAAATTATTATAGCACTTTTTATAAAAATACCGAAATCAACGATTACTTTATCGAAAGCGGATCTTATTTAAAACTTAGGGAAGCCGCGCTATATTACACTTTTGATAAACATCAGTTAATTAATATTTTTAATGGTTTGTTCCAGGCCATTAGAATTGGGTTTCAGGCCCATAATATTTTTACGATTTCAAATTACAGGGGATATGACCCTGAAGTAGCATCAGGAAGGGATTTGTCGAATTAGCTGGGGTTAAGCGGTTTTTATAACTGGTTTATGGCAAACAACTCAAGTGTTTCGCCCCGGATGGCCATGTGGGTAATGGCCGACCAGGGGACATGCTCCTGGGCAAACAGCGGCATGTACCATCTGTCAAGCGAACCCCGGGTGATATTTGATAATTCGGTAACCTATACCTATGCAAATACCTTCGAAACATACTACGAGGATTTATATGGAAACCTCTTTATTATGAACAGTGTTTTAGAGCAAATAAATAACGGGATGGTAATAACTGGCACAACCGGGCAGGATGATACTGAAATGATAAAAGCTGCCGGTTATTTTATCCAGGGACTTTCGTTAGGTTATCTTGGGCTTGTTTACGATAAAGCTTTTATTGTGAAAGTGCCTGACGGCAATCAAAATGTAACTGCCAGCCCATATATGGATGTTATTGAAGCTGCAATTGTTTCATTGGATTCTGTTATTAAAATTTGCAGCCGGCCTTCGGTCTCTTTCCATTTGCCCGATAACTATATAAATGGATCTGAATATAACGAAGATGAATTGATGCAATTGGCCAATTCATTTGCAGCAAGATTTCTTGTTTTAGCATCTCGCAATAAAGCAGATAACCAACAAGTTGACTGGAACAGGGTGCTTACTTATGCAAATAATGGGATAACCCGCGATTTGGCCCCATATATGGATGGGGCAGCATGGAACAGTTGGTTCAGGCATTATACCGTAAGGCCCGGGTGGGCAAGGATTGATTGCAGGATAATAAACCTGATCGACCCGGATTACCCCTGGCGTTACCCGGATGACGGCCATAACCCCGAAGCAGCTTATGCCTACGATAAACGGCTAAATACCGATTTCACCCGTAATACTGCAAATAATATGAAACCCGAAAGGGGCTTTTACCACTATTCTGATTACGAATATGTACGATACCCTTTATCTATTTCAACCACTACGGGCGATTCCCCCGTTTTTCTGGTATCCGAGAACGACCTTATCCGCGCCGAAGCCCTGGCCGAAACCGGAAATATTGTTGCCGCCGTGCAGATAATAAATGAAGGGACAAGGGTTACAAGGGGGGAGTTAGACCCATTAAATGAAAACATTTCGAAGCAGGAGCTGTTGGATGCCATATTTTATGAAAGGGATATCGAATTGATCCAAACCGGTTTTGGGCTTGCCTTTTTCGATATGCGCCGCAGGGATATGCTCCAGTACGGCACAATGTTGAATTTCCCGATACCCGGAAAAGACCTGATGACCATGGAACTGCCATCCTATACCTTCGGTGGCGAAGCAAATGCCGATGGGATAAATACATCAAACGGGGGGTGGTTCCCTGTGGAATAGTGGGGGATGGAATATTGGAATGATGGAAATATGGAATAATTATTCATTTCACGGTTATCATTGTGATAGAGACATTTCATGAAATGTCTCAACAACAATAGAACAAAAAAAACAGAAGATTAACAAATAAACACAATAACAATGAAAAGGCAAACACCAAACACCATCAAATTAAAATCTGCCGGCAAACTAATCATTATGTTGTTGGTCATAGCGTTATTTACCATTGTCCCATTTTCGCTTCGTGCCGATGACCCGCCGCCACCACCTCCTATGGAGCATGGCAGCAATGGAAATCAACCACCGGGCGGGGGGGCACCTGTTGGAGGTGGGTTGTTAATACTCACCATGTTGGGTGTAGGCTACGGTTGGCTGAAGATTAGGATTGGAGAAAAGAAACCGGATGAGGTTTGAAAATAATTAATCGTTTAAAAAAGTATTGATAACTATGAGAAAAATATATCTAACAGCCCTGATTTTATTTGCCGGGGCCTTTTTAGAGGCATACGCTTGTACCACTGCTGTAATTTCGGGGAAAGCAACCCCTGATGGCAGGCCATTATTATGGAAACACCGCGACACATGGTCAGTAAATAATAAGATTGTTCAATTTTTTGATGGGAAATATGCCTGTGCCGGGTTGGTAAATTCCATCGACACAGCTAATCAAAGTATTTGGATTGGGTACAACAGCGAAGGGTTCGCAATTATGAACTCCGCCAGCTATAACCTCAACTACGATACAATTGAACTAAACGGCCTCGAAGGCAGGTTAATGAAAATTGCACTGCAGGCCTGTGCCACTATTGATGATTTTGAGCAAATGATAATTGATATGGAAAAACCCACCCGGTTGGAAGGAAATTTTGGGGTTATAGATGCCAATGGCGGGGCCGCATATTTTGAACTTGGTAATTTTGAATATGTTAAATATGATGCTACCGATGCCGAAGATGCCCCGAACGGTTATATTATCCGAACTAATTTTTCGGCTTCAGGTGAATATGGCGATGGTGGCGGGTATATCCGTTTCGAAACCATCAGCGATGTTTTTGAAGAGGCTTTGGCAAATAATACCCTGGATTATTGTACGATCCTGCAAAAGGGCTCGCGTAATTTAAAACATTCGCTATTGAACATTGATTTGAATTCTTATGGCAATCTTCCGGAAAATACCCCCACAACCGTATTTTTCAAAGATTTCATCCCGCGCAGCGGCACATCCTCCTCTTGTGTGGTACAAGGGGTTAAACCAGGCGAAAACCCTGCGCTTGCCGCCATGTGGAGCGTTGTTGGTTTTCCGCTTACTTCCGTTGTAGTCCCTGTTTGGCTCAACAAAAAAGTTGGCCTTCCGGCCGTTGTACAATTCAATGATGATATAGATGATTCCCCATTGTCAAACTACTCGCTCATATTAAAAGATAATATTTACGCCTATAAGCTTGGCTCCCACAGCGAATATTATATCGACATCAATCAAGTGGTTAATGCCGACAACTCCGGGTTTCTCCAAAAAATCATACCCCTCGAAAATCAAATTATCAGCAACAGCGAAAAATATTTTGCCGAATGGAGGGAAGATGATAAAATTAACATAAAGCAAATGAGGGAATTATACGATTGGATAGATGATACGATAAAGAATTTCTACCAAACTTCATTCAACTTAAGCCCTAAAGAAAAATTACATGATGAAAATACGGGAAACTAACCCTAAGCATATTTTATTACTTTCTGTAATATTTGGTGCGTTGTTTTATTTTGGATGTAACCACGCACCCGAAAAAGTAAGTACTAAATCTACAACAAATAAAATTCAGGTTGGGGTTTTTAGTGGAAGTGGTGCAAGCACAATTTGTATCATGGAGACCCTTGAAGCACTGAAACTGGATTCGGGGATATGCGGACGAAGGGTGTCGCCAATCGATATTCAATTGGGTGTTTTAGATAGCATGGATGTATTGATATTTCCCGGGGGCAGCGGAAGTAAGGAATATAATGGCCTGGGGCAAACCTCAGCTTCCATCGTTCAGCAATTTGCAAAAAAGCAGGGCAAAGGGGTTGTTGGCATTTGTGCCGGCGGCTTTTTGTTTGCAACTACCGAAGGTTATCCAAGCCTTGAAATTATCCGGGCAAAAACTATCCGCGACCATTACAACCGTGGCAGGGGGCTGATATCTATCGGGCTAAGTAACGATGGGAAAAAGATATTTCCCGAGTTGGCCGAATTTGATACATTGTTTGTCCAGTACTACGATGGGCCGATTTATGAAATCCTGGATTCAGCCAAAATTAATGTTACGGCGCAAATCAATTCAGATATCGCAACCCATAAAAACGACCCTAAAGGGGTAACGCCTGATAAGCCTGCATTCCTGACAACAAACTATGGCCAGGGAAAAGTTTTTGTCTCGGTGGGACATCCCGAATCAACTCCCGGAATGCGTTGGATGGTGCCGCGAATGGCAAGATGGACAGTTGATAAACCTTTGATTTCTTACGGTAAAAGTGTTGTCAGGCCCGAAATAAATACCCATGAAATTTTGTATTATCCTGACGTTATTAAATTTGAAAAAGAAAATTTCTGGAATTTATTTGGTGATAATAATTCGGAAATAATTGATGCCATTGATAATCTGAATTCCATCAGGTCGAGGCCATCAATCCGCTGGACAATTGGGTTGCTAGATAATTATTTTGGTGGTTGCTTTATTTGCAAAATAGTTCTGACCCCAGCCCTTCCCCTGCCCTGTCCGCCGCTTCGCTTTGGCAGGTGGAAAAGGGAAGGGAGTGCCACCGCACCAGCCTCTGCAGCAGCTTGTGCGGTGGCATCCTCCCCCTTCGACCGAAGGGAGTCCGTACGAAGCGAAGCAAGTCCGTATGGATGGAAAGGGGGATCCCGATAGCTATCGGGAAGAGGGGGTCTAATGTAGCAGGTGTTTGATTTGGACTGATTTGAAGCAGCTAAATAATTACGAAAAAAAACCTTATTTCCTTAATTTTTAAACCT
>NIVA01000184.1 GCA_002254335.1 Bacteroidetes bacterium 4572_114
GCTTCAATGATTTAATGCTTCAATGATTTAATGCTTCAATGATTCTTTTATTTAAACATTCTATCATTTTTATTAATATAGAAATCGGGTGATCTGTCCGGCCTCAACCATTACAAAACGGAAGACCAACCCCCCGATCAGGATCAATAAAGCAGGTATCCAAACCGGTACATGAAATCCTTTGAGTTCTAATATTTCGAGTACTGCCGGAAATACAAGGCCAAGTATTATGACAAATACCCAAAAAACTACGGTAAACTCACCGCCGAGGAATAGTTGTGCTGCCTCGATTTGTACTTCTGATGCAGCAAGAAAACCCATTAGCATGTGGATGATCAGGAATAGCTCAATGCCAATCATAATGAGGTCGAGGCGGCTGAGTACTTTTCTTTCGTATTTGCTTTTCGACATCCACATGGTGGCTGCCAATCCTGTTGATAATCCTGATGTTAAAAATAAAATCCCTAAAACTGATGTATTCCACAACGGGCGGGCATTGAAAGCTGACAATAAAATACCGGTGTAAACACCCAGCACTACTGCCAGCAACATCATTGCCCAGGCCATCTGTTTTCGGTGTTTAATGGCGAGGGCCTCTGCTTGGTTCAGGAAACCGAATTTCCAATCCCATTTTGGGATGAGTTCTTTAATATAGCTCGCTGCCCAAACCATAGATAACGGGGTGACCAGCATAAGTGTCCAGGCCCCCCACGACATTGGGGATTCAAACCTTATGGTCGTGTATAACCTCCAAAAGTATAACTGGTGTTTCAGGTCTAAGAACAAAGCGATCAAGCCTAAAACCAAGGCTATTGGCACCAGGAAAGGAGCCCATTTTACCGTGGTCTCCATCTCTTTCTCTTTACGCATAATTGTAAAATACCCGGCAAAAAACATTATTCCTGCAGCCAACCCACCGAGGTATAGGTATAGTGGAATTTGCCAATGCCAAATATTAAGGAAAGGATCTATGTTGGGTATATTTCTTCCGCTAACAAATAATTCTTCTTTCATCTTGTAATATTTTATGTCAGAAAATATAATTGTGGTTTAGTGCCGGCCTCGGGTGCAAGGACTTTCCATTTGCGGTTTTTCAACGCTTTGGAAACATCGCTGTTGGGGTCTTCCAAATCGCCAAAATAGAGACAGTTTGTTGGACAAACTTCCACACATGCCGTGCCCTGCCCTTTTTCGAGACGGTGGTCGCAGAAAGTGCATTTATCCACATAACCGTCAGGGTGCGAGTAACGTGCATCGTAAGGGCACGCCTGGATACAAGCACCGCAACCAATACATTCGCTGTGCGTAACTTTTACAATCCCACCCTCAATAATATGGCTTGCCCCCGTTGGGCAACACCTTACACAGGGCGAATTGTCGCAATGGTTACAACGTTCCGACCGGAGTTCGATTTCCACATTGGGATAACTGCCGGCAACGTTTTCAACAATCCAGTCGCGGCAATAACCATGAGGGACATTATTTTCTGTTTGACAGGCAACTACACAGTCGCCACATCCGACACATTTCTTTGTGTCGATAGCCATTGCATATCTCATGACGCAACCTCCCCTTCTGGTTTTTCTTTAAGAAATGTGACAAAATTCCCCCGCATTCCGGTACCGCCCATCACCGGGTCTATCACTACATTTGTAATTAACTCCGAATCGTTGGCCCCACGGCCATTTGCCCTTGTTAGTTTTTTATTTGAATGGCCAAAGCCATGCACCATGTAAATCGAGTCCCAGCGGATCCTCTCGGTAACCCTAACTTTTATGGGATGGGCCGAAACAATACCATCCTGATTTTTTAGCCAGATGTACTGGTCTTTTTTCAAGTCCCACAAATCGGCCACTTTTGGGTTTATCCAAACTGAATTTTCTTGTTTTAAGTCCCACAAGTTGTGGTTATTGGCAGTACGGCTAAAAGTGTGCATCGGTGCCCTGCCGTATATCAACCGGTAGAAACCCTCGGGTGGTCCGGGGTGTTGTGTGTAAACCGGGAACGGGTCAAACCCTTCTGCAGCAAGATCGTTCGAGAATAGTTCAATCTTTCCAGTTGCGGTATTAAATTTAACATCCTCACCTTTTTGGAAATAAAGGCCACCACTTTCCCTGTCGAATTTCTTTACGCCAATCCGTTGCATTTCTTCCAGCGACGAACCCACTTGTTTCAACTGCCAGTCTAATAAATCGGTAATATCATCATAAGGAAAATAATCGCCAAGCCCCATTTTTTCGGCCAATGTTTTTGCTATCCACCACGATGGCTTGGAATCGTATTTCGGTTCAACAGCAGGCATCCTTAGTGCCAGGTAAGGTTCGCGGTGCGGCGAAGTCCTTATCAAGTCGTACCTTTCAAGATAAGTACACTCAGGCAGCACCACATCGGCATAACCGGTTACCTCCATGGGCATGGTGTCTATCACAACCATAAACTCGAGATTGGACATGGCCTCTACGGTGTTTGCCTGATTAGGCAATGTTAATGGAAGGTTGGTGCCCGAAACAATCCAGCCTTTAAAGTTACATGCCCGGTCGGCGGTTGGAATGGTTGCATCACAAATCCCTGACGATAGTGCCATGCTGGCAAGTTTAAACTGGCCAGGGTACGCATCGCGCCATGTTTTTGTTGGCTTGGGGTTTGGGGGCGTTTTTGGGTACGGAAGGTGTAAGCTCTCTTTTAAATAGAAACCACCACGGTTTCCCCAGGAGCCAAACAAGGCATTTAAAATTGCAACGGCCCGGATCCGTTGTGTGTCGTCGCCATACCAGGTAACATGCCTGCCGGGATGGATAATCACTGCCGGTGCGGCATTGGCCATTTCACGGGCTGTCTTCCTGATAACAGCGGGTTTAATTGTGGTGATGCCATAAGCCCATTCGGGTGTCATATCTTTTACATGCTCTTTTAGTTCATCAAAGCCATAGGCATACTTTTCAACATACTCTTTGTTGTAAATGTCTTCGTAAATTGCCACATGTATCCATGCCATCAAAAGCGCAAGGTCGGTAGATGGTTTTATGGGCAACCAATATTTCGATTTGCTGGCCGCTGTGCTTAACCTCGGGTCAACAGTTATAATGGTAGCGCCTTTATCAATGGCTTGCGACATTTCCTGTACCTGGCCGTTGTGCATATTCTCGCCAATGTGCGTACCAATTAAAACAAGACAATTTGTGTCGCGGATATCTGTTGGTTCGGGCGAACCGACCCCTTCGCCATAAGTGGCAATCCACGCCGTTTCCCTTGGCCCCCTGCACTGTGCAAAAGATGGGGCCGTGATATTTGGTGAGCCAAATGCTTTTAGGAAAGTGCCGAAGAATTTCCCCCCGGAACCATGATTGAAGAGCGCAACGCATTCGGGGCCATGCTCGTCGGCTATTTTCTTTAAATTTTTGGCAACCAAATCCAATGCCTCGTCCCAGGAAGCTTTTCTGAAGTAGGGTTTACCATTCTTTTTCTCCCTGATCAATGGGGTTTTTAGCCGGTCTTCATCATAATACATCCCTATCCCACCAGTCCCCCTCGGGCAAAGCCTTCCGTTGCAGTGTGGATCGTTATTGTTTCCAATTATCTTTAAAATTTTTCCTTTATTATCAGTGTATGTCCATCCTGCACATTTCCAAAAACAAACTTCGCAGTAAGTGGGATACCTGTTTTGCCCATTAAAAACTGAACCGGAACCTTCGTGGCTGCCCGGTAAAGAAGATCCCTTGGCCATAGAAACAACGCCGGTGGCCATTGCGGCCCCCACTGTTCCCAGTGCCGAGATTTTAATAAAATCCCTCCTTGTCTTCATAAAGTATATATCTATGTATGTAAATATGTGAATAGAAAGAATGCGCAAAAGTACTTTTATTAAATTGGTGTCTATTTCTTAACAATAGGAATCTATCAGATAAAAATATGACGTTGGTCAGCTTTTTTTGTGATTTGGAGAGGGGAGGGGTCATCTTTAAATAGAGTCTGTCTCTAAAGTAAACAAAAAACTGATTGATGATTGATGATTAATGATCCCGAAAGCTTTCGGGATTGATTTGCGAAGTGTGGGTGTGTCAGACAAATCTAAATTCCTAAATGGATAATCATTAACCTGAAATCACAAACTATCGACTTCTATTTCCCGGGCAAGGAATAGATTTTTAATTTTCCCCCGCACTTTGTTGATTGTATTTTATACTTTTGGTGATGTAATTCAACATTTAACATTTAAAATTCTATAAATATTACCGGTGCGCCTGCCCCGCCTGGCCGCCGCTTCGTTTTGGCAGGTGGGCCATAACGCAGTGAAGGCGGGCTGCACCTTGTGTTTCTGTGGGGCGCATCAATGCTGCAACACCAACTTTCGCACGGTTTGAAATCCCCCATTGGTTATTTTCAGGTAGTAGGTTCCCTGTGGATATGAAGATAGGTCGATGGTGAAATCGTTGATTTGATTGTTGCCTTTTTTGATGATTGCCCCATGTGTATCCGAAACTTCCCAATTTGATTTTTCAGTTGGGTTTTTAATTTGGATGTTGAAAATATTGTTGGATGGGTTGGGCCATACACTGATGGAAACCTGTGAACCGCCCGGCCCGTCAATTCCTATGGGGATAATTGTTATAAAGCTCCAGCTAATTTCTTCGTTTGTGGCCTCTCCATGAATCACTGCACCGGCAGGCACTGTAACGGTGTATGTGGTTGAATACTCAAAATCATCGTGGATCAGGGTGATTTTTTGGCCTGAGAGTATGGCTGTTACATTGCCCGGATCGGGGGTGATGGTTATGCCCGACAGGTCGCCCTGGGTTATGGGAATATCAAATTCAACTGCCACAATGTTGGCGAGTGGTACTTCGGTGGCATTTTCTTCGGGGTGAAAAACGATGGGCAAGGGCGTTAAAGCCAATTCGGCTATAAAGTTTACCATGTCGCCAAAATAGTATTTGCCGGCATCATCTTTTGTATAAGCATGTGCGATGTAAACCGAATCGACCAGCAGTCCCGTTAAAGTGTGCAAAATTGCCCCTGCCGAATTGGCTACCGCTTGTTGGCCCCAATTCATTTCAGATAATAGTGTGTAGCGGATGCCGGTTTCGGTGATGGTTGCGCCGTTTTGGGCGGCATAACCTGCTATGGTATTGTTTGCTGCCGTGCCATTGCTCACTGCGGCACTTTGCCGGTAAAGAAACGGGCGGCCATTTTCGTTTGCTGTCCAGGGGTTATCGTCATTGTTGCCAAAAGCGAAACCTGTAAATACATTGGTTTTAAACTCCTCGGTGGTGAGGCCGGCGAGGTTGGTAATGGTCCCGCTATTATATCCACACCCCGTATTGCCCATTCCCGTAGTTTGGGTATCGTAGTAGCTATTGGTGATGATGCCGAAATTATAACCACACAAACCGCCCGCAACCGAAGTTGCGGTTACCGTGCCGGTGGCATAGCAATTTTCGATAGTGTGGTTGAGGTTGAAACCCACCAGTCCGCCAACATTTTCGGTGCCTGCCACCATGCCGGTTGCATAGCTG
>NIVA01000185.1 GCA_002254335.1 Bacteroidetes bacterium 4572_114
TACCAGACTGGACATTTGAGTTTCACGGCCACAGATGTCCTTTTATGCCCATCGGTTACCGCATGGGTGAATTGGCCAAGGAAAAACTGGGTGTGGGTAAATCGCACGATCACGACATGCATGTTTTTTCGGAAATGGGTATCGGCCATCCGCAGGGATGTATGCAGGACGGCATTATGGCTTCAACAGCCGCAACTTTTGGAAAAGGCCTCATCGAGAAATTGTATTATGGAAAAGTGGCGGCCACCTTTTGGCATCCTCAAAAAGGGGCGGTGAGGATTTATTTGAAAAATGAATTTGCCGACAGCCTTTCTCCCCATGAGTTTTTCAAATACCGCAAAAGGGGAATTGAGCCTTCAGAAATTCCGGAAGAAGTACGTACCGACATCATTAATAAAGTATTAGGTGCTACCAACGAGGAATTGTTTGAGGTGACGATGCTCCCCGATTTCGATTACAAACCGGTAAAAGGCAGCTTCGCCAAAGGCAAATGTGAAGTTTGTGGTGAATATGTATTCGAAAGATATCTGAGAATTAAAGATGGGAAAAAAGTTTGTATCCCCTGTTCAGGTTTTCATGCTGATGAAATGTTTTTGCCGAAAGTGAGGTAAGTAAGTTCAACTGTACATATTCCGGGACATAAATCATTGTAAATAAATTGAAATCATGTTATACACCATCGTATTTTTCATTATTGCCATCGCTTCTTTCATCTTTGCAATGCTGGGTTTGGGGGGTGGAATGGTTTATGTCCCGGTATTGAACTGGGCGGGTTTCGACATGGTCAAAGTAGCCATTCCCCTGGGCTTGCTGCTCAACGGGCTAAATACTTTGCTTGTACTTATCCCTTTTGCGCGTAAAAAGCTGGTGGACTGGAAAGGGGGAATGGTAATGGCCGTAACTGCATTGATTGCAGCCCCGCTCGGCGCCATGACCAGCGACCAGGTTCCGGTTCAAACCCTGAAAATTTTATTTGCCATTATGGTGGTTGCGGCTGCGGTCCGGATGATCTGGTCAGCCAAAAAAGCGGAACCCGAAAACATGATGCCCTTCAGAAAAAGAAGCCTGATCGGTTTTTTTGTCGGGGCATTTGCAGGATTTACGGGTGGCATGCTCGGCTTGGGTGGCGGGTTCATCATCGCGCCTATTCTGATGATGATGGGTTACAAAACCAAGGAAGCCGCAGCGACAACCGCTTTCGTGGTAACATTTTCATCCTTTTCAGGTTATCTCGGGCACATGGCCTCCGGTGAAATGAACTGGTTGTTAACAGGAATCGTAGTTATCGCCGTCATCATTGGGTCACAATTGGGAGGGCGCTACATGACACAGAAAGCCAAATCGAAACAGGTAAAAATTATTTACGCCATTGTCCTGCTGCTGATTGCTGCCAGGATGACCTACGGTGCGCTTACCTACGAACCAAAACCGGCAGAGCAACAACAACCACAGAAGGAGAACACTTCGTTGAATGTGCCGATACAAACTAATGACATCAATTTAATTGAAACAGGATCGCTTTACTTCTTATCCTAAATCCCATGATCTACAAATGGCGAAATATTGTGATAATGATTATTTTGCTGGCAGCTTCCCCCGGTCATGCGCAGGACAAACTGCCTCCAAAGGAAGTGGAATGGCATGCCTACACTCAGCTCAGGCTTGCCACAGATTTTGACAGCTACAACAACTTTTCGGTACGCCGCTTGAAATTCTGGCTCAAATCGGCTCCCGGTTTTTCCAAACACTGGTCGTTCAAAGCGCAGGCCATTTTTATGTCCATTCAGAAAGAGAAATTTTTTTTACAGGATGTTTATGGCGAATACCGTTGGAAAAATTCAAGTATCCGTTTCGGGCAGTTTATCCCGCAATACAGCCTGCAACGTTTTCAACCCGACTACCTGATTCCCAGTAGTGAAAGGGCAAGGGCCGTTACACTGCTCATTCCAAACGGAACCGCCGGGGTAAGGGACATTGGTGTGCAATATAATCTGAAGGCAGCCAAAGATAAGCTACAATTCAACCTGGGTTTGTTCAATGGTTACGGTATTAAGGAATACCGTTTCAACAACTCGGGATATTTGCTTACACAAAATCTGTCGTACCGCATCCCCCTGAAGAAAAGTTCATTAAAATTTGGTTACTCGGTGATGTATCGCAAAGCCGGAAACATGGCTTTTCATGGCATCTTACCCGATACGGTCAGTTATTCGGGAGATGATTTCCGGTTTAACTTTTATAGCATTTTTACAAGTAAAATGGTAGATGTTCAAGCCGAATACCTCCAGACGATACTGGACACCACCACGGCCAGCGGATATTATGTTTTGGCCACGGTAAAATTCAATCCAAAAAACCATGCCTACCTGCTTTATGACAATTACACCAGCAGTTATGGTTCACATGAAAATACACCCTGGTACATTGCCGGATACAATTATTTTTTCAAATCATATAAAATCATGTTGACACTTGAAACGGGTTTTCAAAAATACAGAGGGTCCTGGGAAAACAAAACCGTATTACAATTTCAACTGTTTTTTCACTGATGAGTTAGAATGACAACAGTTGAAGAATACATCAAAAATTTTAAATACGAACCCACTACTGCCATGAAATTGAGCAGTAAAAAACTGGTGGAATTGTACGAACTTATTTACTCAGAAAAAATTAACCATACTTGAATATAAAATCAGAAGCAATAATCACAATAGATCAAAGAAAATTAGCCCGCTATGCCAAGGCAATGGGCCACCCAATCCGGATGTATATTTTGGAACTGCTCTCGAAACAAAACTGCTGTTACAGCGGCGATCTTACTGATATCCTGCCCATCGCCAAATCCACTCTCTCTCAACACCATAAAGAACTCAAGAACTCCGCTCTGATACAGGGTGAAATTGAACCACCAAAAATCAGGTATTGCCTGAACCATGAAGCCTGGGCCGAGGCACAAAAACTTTTTAAGGATTTTGTTGGCTGTTAATTTTTTTTTATAGACTTTTGTTCGCAAATCTACGAACTACGAACATAAAATGATTAAAGTTATGGAAATCAAAATTTTAGGTACTGGATGCCCTAAATGTAAAACCCTGGAACAGGCAACACGGCATGCTGTTAATGAGCTTAGTGTCGAGGCTGAAATTACAAAGGAAGAGGACATCATGAAGATAATGGAATACGGGGTTTTAAGGACCCCCGGTCTTGTTATTGATGGGAAAGTAGTGATGAGTGGGCGGATCCCTTCATCCAATGAACTGAAAGAATTATTAACCAATTAAAAATTAATTATGAAAACAGGAAGGTTATTTTTGGCCGTAGTGTTCTTTTTTGGTGCCATATTTACAAGTTTTGCACAGGTGGATACCAAGCCACAAGAAGAAAAAGTAAGTGCCGACAAAGTTGAGGTTTATTATTTTCATTACGAGAGGCGCTGTGCTACATGCATTGCTGTGGAGGAAGAAACCGAAAAAGCATTGAATGAACTCTTTCCCGGCCAAATGAAATCAGGCGAAATGACTTTTCTTTCGGTAAACCTTGAGGAGGAAAGCAATGAGCCTCTTGCCGAAAGATTGAAAGCTGACGGGCAGACATTGCTGATTGTTAAAGGTGATAAGCGTGAAGACCTTACAAATAATGCATTTATGAATGCCCGTACAAATCCCGACAAACTGAAGAAAGCCATCAAGAAGGCTATCGACAAGTTATAGTAAGCTATGATGGAATTCCTGACATCATTATTAGAAAGTACTTCCTTCCCATTATTTTCGGCACTGGTATTGGGGTTGATGACGGCCATCAGCCCCTGTCCGCTGGCAACCAATATTACTGCCGTTGGTTTTATAAGTAAAGATGTTCAAAACCCTAACCGTGTTTTTATTAACGGCCTGGTTTACACAGGTGGCAGGGTATTATCATATACATTGCTGGCAGTCATCCTGGTTTACAGTGCCGATCAATTCAATCTTTCAGGATTCTTCCAACGCTATGGCGAGAAAATTTTAGGGCCGCTTCTCATTCTAATTGGCCTTTTTATACTGGATGTTTTTCGGATTAATTTCCCGGGGCTATCCAATCTCACCGATAAATTTTCAAAAAAAGGAGTTTCCGGTTATTGGGATGTCCTCTTACTTGGGGTAATCTTTGCACTGGCATTTTGTCCATATAGTGGTGTGCTTTATTTTACTATGTGTTTGTTATGTTTATTTGATTTTTTTTGTAATTAATGTTCGTAATACACCGAACTGTAAAATGATCGATATCACTATTTTTGGGAATGAGAGTTACAACAGCTTAAAGTTAGGGAATATTTGCAATGTCCTTATTGCAGATAACCAATATCAGGCTGATGTAAAAAAAATTACCGAGAAAAATTAAATTTTGGATTGATGAATTACTAAAGGAATATTTAGCATGTAATACTGTGCTTATTGCCGGCATTTTTCATTGCCGGGGTTATTTCGGTTTTTGTCAGTCAGGGGGCAGTATTGAAGTATTTTGGCGCCCAGGCAAAAAAGTGGGTTGCTTACACTGTTGCATCTGTTTCAGGAACAATCCTGGCAGTTTGTTCCTGCACTATTTTACCGCTGTTTTCAAGCATCCATAAACGCGGAGCAGGCTTGGGGCCAGCAATTGCATTTTTGTATTCGGGGCCGGCAATCAACATACTGGCAATTATTTTAACTGCAAGGATTTTGGGTTTTGAAATGGGAGTAGCCAGAGTAATAGGGGCAGTGGTTTTTGCTGTTGTAATTGGTTCAGTAATGGCCATCATATATCGGAAAGAAGAAAAAGAAAAAGCTGCCGAACAGATGAACATTGATATACCACCAGAAAAAAGGCCACTCTGGCAAACAGCCTTTCATTTTTTTACTCTAGTGTTTATCCTTGTGTTTGCCAATTGGGGCAAGCCGGGAGAAGATGTAACCAGCGGTGGGTTGTTCTGGCTTTGGGTCAATAAATGGTATATTACATCGGCATTTGGAGTATTATTTATTTACTCACTGATCTTTATCCTTAAAATTAAATGGTGGCAGGTTATGGCAGCGGCCATTGTTACCGCGATCTCAGCTTTTGTCAGCACCTCACCTTTGGTTCCGATGGTTGTTGGCATGGCAGGTTTGAGCATTATAACATTGTTGGATAAGAGGGAACCTGAGAACAGGGAATGGACGATATCCTCATGGGATTTTACAAAACAGATCATGCCTTTGCTAGCCCTCGGTGTGTTGGTTGCAGGGTTTCTTCTTGGTTCCACCCACGACAATGTTCAGATGGCCGGAATTATCCCCAATAATTGGATTACAGCGTTTGTTGGTGGCAATTCGGTATTTTCTAATTTCTTTGCGTCCATCGTTGGTGCATTCATGTATTTTGCAACTTTAACAGAGGTCCCTATCCTACAGGGTTTGATTGCTGCAGGAATGGGCAAAGGTCCTGCGCTGGCTTTATTATTGGCCGGCCCGTCCCTGTCGCTCCCAAATATGCTTGTGATTCGTGGTGTGATGGGAACTCAAAAAACGCTGGTTTATGTTCTGCTCGTTGTGGTTATGGCAACTATTTCCGGATTAATTTATGGAGGGCTATTTTAGTAGAAATACTTAATTGAAGATGTACTAGTAAAAATGGAGAATGGTGTATCTGTTGAATAGTAATTTTTATAAAAACTTGATATATGAAGAAATTTAATTTTAGCCTCCTGTTAATAATTGTTCTTTTAGCCTTTGCTTGTGAAAAAGGGCCAGATGAAATTATTGAAAATACCGACTATATAACCATCGATAGTCTAACAGCTACTTTTTACACGGTTAAAGCCTGGGATACCACCACCATTACCTGCTATGCACGGGGCGAAAATCTTGTTTATGGTTGGGAATGCGACCACGGGAATTTTAATGGCAGTGGCAATCAGATCAAATATGCTGCCGGGCAGTGTTGTATCGGGTTGAACACAATCACCTGCACAGTATCGAATGACAGCAGCCAGGTTTCAAGGGATATTCAAATAGAAGTAACCACATATTTTGATTGGAAATAATACTATGATACGCATCTTTTTACTCTCCTTCGCAGCCCTTCTTTTTTTTGAAAATTCCGGTTATGCACAGTGCTGTTCAGCAGGGAATCCATTTTTCTACGGTGAGCAGGCCAACATGGCCCATAAAGAATTGCAGGTAATTGCCGGTTATAAATACAGTACATCAGACACCTATTACAATGGTAGCGGACCAATTTCTATCGATTTTATCGATAAAGCCTATTTTAATTACCTAAACCTGCAATTGATTTACGGCATCACTTCCCGCTTGAGCGTACAAACAGATCTTGGATATTTCATCAACAAAACTGAAGATTACAGCAAAGAGGGCTGGACGCAGAGCAGGGGTTTTGGATTGGGCGATGCCGCATTAACCGTTAAATACCTTGCGTATAAAAACTTTAGCAAGAAATTTTCTATTGTTCCTTCAATTGGTATTAAGTTACCGATTGGGGTTTTCGACCAGGAAGTTGATAATGTTAAATTGCCCATCACAGTACAACCTTCGTCGGGTAGTTACAAATACCTGTTGAATGTTTATATGAACAAAGGATTTAATAACCCGAAATGGAACCTTGGGTTTTTTGGATCGTTTGAATATGCACAGTTGATCGATTCCGAAAATTTCTATTATAAATACGGAAACAGTTATTTATTTTCGATCATCGGGTCTTACTTACTCAAAGAAAAATTTAACCTGGGGTTGGAAGTAAGGAGCGATAACCGTGGCAAATCACAAAGAGAAGATGACAAGATTGTTGAATCATCCGGTTACAATATTGTTTATACCATTCCACATATCAGTTACTCCTTTACCAAAAAATGGCTACTGTCGTTGAATGCCGAAGTCCCGGTTTACCGGTATTACAACGGGATACAAA
The DNA here is from genome assembly GCA_002254335.1 of Bacteroidetes bacterium 4572_114. Taxonomy (GTDB): domain Bacteria; phylum Bacteroidota; class Bacteroidia; order Bacteroidales; family 4484-276; genus 4484-276. Next base: position 6,919 of record NIVA01000185.1, read on the forward strand.
TGGGGAACAAGTTTTCCGTCTCTGCCCAATTGTCCTACCGGATGGATTTTATCAAGAAGCTCCCTTAAAAGACAAATGTTAATAAACCATAAAGGTAACGTAAAAATACGTCAGTTTTAAAATATTGACGTATTTTTGCGTCAAAATTATTTTTATGCCACAAGCAAAAGTTGAATTATTTGAAAAAGAGTTACAGGCCAGTGCAGTCCTTTTTAAAGCATTAGGGCATCCTGCACGGCTGGCAATACTGAATTTTCTGGCCGGGACAAATAGCTGTTTTATGGGTGACATCTCAAAAGAACTGCCCCTAAGCCGCACAACAGTAAACCAGCATTTGGATGAACTGAAAAAAGCCGGATTGATCCAGGGCCACGTCTCTGGCATCAAGACAAATTATTGTTTAAACCCTGCCGTTTTGGTAAAACTAAAAATAGCCATGGAAAAACTGATCAACACAATGAACTGTTGCGGTAATATAAATTGTAAATAGGATGAGGATATTAATTATTTGCACCGGCAACACCTGCCGCAGCCAAATGGCCGAGGGATTTATAAAATCATTTGATGACAAACTTGAAGTTTTCTCAGCCGGAACAGCAGCCGAAGAAAAAGTAAACCCCCATGCTGTAAAAGTTATGGGGGAGCTTGGGATTGATATTGGCGGCCAAAAACCGGAACAGGTTGAAAACTACATTAATGAAAATTTCGATTACCTGATCACCGTTTGTGACGGGGCCAAAGAGATTTGTCCTGTTTTTACGGGAATTGTTAAGCACCGATTGCATATTGGTTTTGAAGATCCGGCTTTAGCTGTGGGTGGCGAAAAAGAAGTATTGCCGGTTTATCGAAAAATACGTGATCAGATAAAGGAGAGGTTTTATGAATTTTATTCAAAAGAATTAGCTATTT
>NIVA01000020.1 GCA_002254335.1 Bacteroidetes bacterium 4572_114
GCCTTTTGGAGCAGGAGGGGGATGTCTTTCTCATAAAACCCACTGAGGTAAATTTTTCCGCCGGCATTAAGTGCGTTGGCATAGTTCCCTATTTGTTCCAAAAGGATATTCCTGTTGATATTGGCCAGGATGAGGTTGTATTTATCATCGCCAATTGCCTTATCGTCCCCTATTGTCACAGCAATGTTGGTGCAATTATTACGGGCAACATTTTCCAGTGAATTTTCATAAGCCCATTTGTCGTTATCGATTGCCACCACTTTTTTTGCCCCCATTTTGGATGCGAGGATTGCAAGTACACCGGTGCCACATCCCATGTCGAGAACATCTTTTCCGGCAACATTTTCCTCCATCAGCAATTCAATCATCATCGAAGTGGTTTCGTGGTGGGCGGTACCGAACGACATTTTCGGTTCAATAATAATCTCGAATTGTGTATTTGGATCAGTGGGATGGAATGGTGCCCTGATGTGGCATTTGCCGGCAATTGTAACTGCCGGGTAATTTTCTTCCCAGGTTTTGTTCCAGTTTTGTTCTGCAATAAGATTGATTTCCCAGCTCATCGGAATGTTTTTACTTATCTCGTTCAGCGTTTCCAATATTTGGTTTTCGTTGTAAAGGTTTTGTGGGATATAGGCCGCAACGCTGTTTGCAGTTTCGGCAAAACTCTCGAAGGGGTGCTGGCTTAGGATGGCAATTACTGTATCCCTGGTAGCCTGGCCTGAAGGGTCTGCGAGGGTGATTTTTATTTCTGTGTAGTTCATGGGGTTGTTTTATGTTATGGCTTTCTACCATCTTTTGATTAAAATCTCATATAACTCTTCAGTGCTTATGAAGTTGTTCCAATCCTTCTTCAACAACCCTTTTATTAATCGTTTGTCCCCACTCCATAATTTTCCCCTTATGTGGTCAGTTAATGCTACAAATTCACAATCATCCTTATCAATATCCTTTAATAGTATTTCAGCTCTATCGTAGATTAGTTTAGGGATTAGTTTGACATTTATAAATCTTATTTTATTCGATATCAAACTAATCATTCTCTCTAATTCATAATCAGAATAATGAGATAATTTTTTAATTTTCCCCTTATGCTCTTGAATTTCTGATAATAATTGCTCGGTAGAATAGAAATTAAATCTTGTTTTGGGGTGTAGGATAATTCTGGCAATTCTGGAATTAGTATTTAGTATTGCACTGAAGGCTACGTTGGTATCAATAACAACTCTCATACTGAAATCTTAGCTTTGGTTCTTTTCCAACGCCCTTTTTTAATTGATTTTACAAGCTCATCAACATCTTTTTGTTTTGCTTTAGATTTTTTTGCAATCTCCATGAATTCAAACAAATCAGTCATGTCTTGCAAGTCATCAACATTGATAGTTCCAGGTAACCTGAATATTACTTCATTATTTGTTCTTTCAATTATCATGCTCTCTCTCTTTTTACAAAAATACAAAATTAAATTAACTAATCAATTTCCATACGTGATGTTGGATTATAGACCTAATCAACATTTTTTTATCCAATGACAGGATTCTTTGTTGATGATGCTTCACTACTGATTATACCTCAACCATTTCCAAAGCTCACGATAGCTAACTTTCTTGCCGTACATCAGGATGCCGGTGCGGTAAATTTTTCCGGCAAGCCAGGTTGCCCCAATAAATGAAAGAATTAAAATTGCCATGGAGGCAAAGAGTTCGTAATAGGGGACACCAAATGGGATGCGGATCATCATTATAACCGGGGATGTGAGTGGGATCATCGACAACCAGAAGGCCACCGGCCCATCGGGGTTGGTGGTGATAAATTGCGCCATCACTATCGAAAATATCAATGGTATTGTAACCGGGAGCATAAATTGCTGGGTATCTGCCTCGCTGTCCACTGCCGAGCCGATGGCGGCAAACATCGCTGCGTACATCAGGTACCCGAAAAGAAAAAAGAAGATAAAGGCCCCGATCATCTCCAGGTAATTGATTGACCGTACGGCTTCCAACAACTGAATAATCATGTCGTCCTTCTGGTCCATGTTTTCCGAAAATTCTGCAAGCTGTTTCCCATCCAACATTTTGCCTTGTTCCGTAAATAGTGTTTCCGATTTAGTGAGCGTAGCCCCGTTGGACATTGCTACCGAAAAAACAGATACAATGGCCAATGTAAGGAAAACCCAAAGCAGGAACTGTGTCAGGCCAACCAATGCTACACCTATAATTTTTCCCATCATCAACTGGAATGGTTTTACAGATGAAACAATTACTTCGATTATTCGGCTGGTTTTTTCTTCTATCACGCCGCGCATCACCTGGGCGCCAAACATAAAGATGAAAAAGTAGATGAGTATCCCCGAAAAAATCCCTAACACCATGCTGACCTCTGTGAAACTTTTTTCTTCATTGCCATCTGCATCTATTTTTATGGTATTGAGCCTGATACCGGTCTTTATCGATTCCAGGATGTCCGGTTCCACGCCCGAGGCTTCCAGCTTTAGCCGTTCCACCTCTTTTTTCATCACATCTTTGATGTAGCTTTTTATATCAACCGATGTCTGTCGCCCGGAATAAAGTATCCCGGTGGTTGGAAGGCTTAGCTGTGTTTGTGGAATATATAGCAAGGCATAATCGCCGCTGAGGCTAAGGTTGTCCTTTGCCGTTTCAAAATCAATATCGACGGGGACAAAAGTAAACTCATCGGTATTTCGGAATTTGGATACAAAAATCCCGGTTTCATCAAGTACCTGTATGGTTTTTTGTTCATCCGAAATATTGGCGAGGTATAATGGGATTACCCAGATGGAGGCCATCAGGATGGGTCCCAGGATGGTCATGATGATGAAGGATTTTTTGCGGACCCTCGACAAATATTCACGCTTTATTATGATCGATATTTTATTCATAGTGTTTGTTTTGTTGTTTTACCAATGATATAAAAATATCGTTCATGGTAGGTAATATCTCAGTAAAGCCATGTACCTCAAAATTAGCAATTGCCCACTGCAATAAATCATTGGGCGAATACCCGTGTGGTAAACTGATTTTGGCCCTGGTGTGCCCGTTCAACTTTATTGATTGGATTACAGAAAAGGTTGATGGGAGAATGTTTTGGATTGAAGTGCTGGATGTGGCATAAGAAATTTCATAGATATTTTTTTTGTGCGCTTCCCTGATGTCGGCCACTTTTCCGCCCAGGATTTTTTTGGCGTTGTTTATCAGAGCTATATGGTCGCAAAGTTCTTCGACCGAAGCCATGTTGTGGGTCGAGAAGATCACCGTGGCCCCACCATCGCGTAGTTTTAGGATTTCATCTTTCAGCAGGTTTACATTTATGGGGTCGAACCCGCTGAAAGGCTCATCAAAGATCAGTAGTTTTGGTTCGTGCACTACCGTAACGATAAACTGTACTTTTTGCTGCATGCCTTTCGAAAGCTCCTCCACCTTTTTGTCCCACCAGTTGAGGATATCGAATTTTTCAAACCATTCCCTGAGTTTTTTTTGCGCATCGTTTTTTTTAACACCCTTGAGCTGTGCAAGGTAAATTGCCTGTTCGCCCACTTTCATTTTTTTATACAACCCGCGTTCTTCGGGCAGGTAGCCAATTCGCGAAACATCTTCCTGCGTTAGCCTGCGGCCATTTAAAAGCAGTTCTCCCTGGTCTGGTGCAGTTATTTGATTGATGATACGGATGAGGGTGGTTTTTCCGGCACCATTGGGACCCAGTAAACCAAATATAGAGCCATGTGGTACGTCGATGCTGACTTTGTTTAGTGCCAGGTGCCCCGAAAATTGTTTGCTTACATTTATTGCTTTTAGCATATTCTGATAAAATAAAGTACAATGTGAAAAGGGAAAAATTGGAAGTTTAGTATTTATTTACTGAAAATAAAAATACCACATTCTTACTGACAACTTTTTTCCGGCATTGCTGTTGGCTGATAGAAGTATTGCCATAGGACTGCCTGACTGGTCATTTAGGCTGGCATCACTCTGCAAGGTGATCGGTTGATGATGGTCTTATCAAAAAATGGAAGGCTAAAGTACTTAAATGGATGAATGTGAAACCTCGAACTAACTGTTGGTTTGTTATATTTTTTGTTTAGGGCATGGTTTTTCGTTCCCTGCTCTCCGCTCTCTGCTCTACGCACTCAGTGCTCTGCCCTTTACCCAAACACCTCTTTCATCCTGCTGAAGAAGCCTTTGTGGTTTTTTTCGGGTTTTGGGGCAAAATTTTGTGAAGATGCCAATTTCTCCATCATGGCCCTTTCTTCTTTGCTGAGTTTTTGGGGGGTCCACACGTTGATGTTTATCAACAGGTCGCCCCTGCCGTATGATTCAAGGTGGGGTATGCCCTTTCCTTTGAGCCTAAGGACTTTTCCGCTTTGTGTGCCGGTATCGATTTTTATACGTGCTTTCCCGTCAAGGGTCGGCACATCGATATTACATCCCAGGGCCGCATCGGCAAATGAGATGTATGTGTCGAAGATCAGGTTGTTGCCGTCCCTGATCAGTGATTCGTGTTCTATTTCCCCCACTAGTACTATCAAGTCGCCGTTGATCCCGCTACGTGCACCGGCATTTCCCTTTCCGCTAACCGAAAGCTGCATGCCATCGGCAACGCCTGCCGGGATGTTGATGGTGATCACCTCTTCGCCCCTCACAATGCCATCGCCACCACAGGACATACATTTCGATTCGATGGTCTGGCCTTCACCTCCGCAGGTTGGGCAGGTCGAAGTGGTTTGCATCTGGCCCAAAAATGTGTTGGTCACACGGGTTACCTGGCCTGAACCATGGCAGGTATGGCAGTTTGAATATGACGACCCGCCTTTGGCCCCGGTACCGGAACATTCGTCACACTTAACGTATTTGGTTACCTTGATTTTCTTTTCAACCCCAGCGGCAATTTCTTCAAGTGTAAGTTTTACCTTGACCCGTAAATTGGAGCCACGGTTTACGCGGCGGCGGCGCGTACTGCTGCCAAACCCGCTTCCAAACCCTCCAAAGGCACTTCCGAAAATATCACCGAAATTAGAAAAAATGTCATCCATCGACATGCCATAACCGCCACCCCCGGCACCACTGACCCCGGCATGGCCATACTGGTCGTAACGTTGCCGTTTCTGTGGGTCGCTTAAAACTTCATAGGCCTCGGCAGCTTCTTTAAAATTCTCTTCAGCCTCGTTGTTGCCGGGGTTTTTGTCCGGGTGGTATTTTATGGCCATCTTTCGGTAGGCCTTTTTAATTTCTGCCTCACCGGCAGATTTTGTAACCTCAAGTATTTCGTAGTAATCTCTTTTCGACATGGTGGATATTGTGGGTATAGTAGTTTTAAAACTAAGTGTATGTCCTTAAACTTAAATTTTTTGCAATAATCATTAAAATTACAAAATTCAAGTACCAAAATTCAAATAAATCTCAATATTAAAATTTCAATTTTCAAAGATTTTTAGAATTTGTTTTTTGGGATTTATTTGTTAATTATAGTTTGTGGTTTGGTATTTCTTAATAAGAAGTTGGTGATTTTATGTTGAGACCCATATTACTGGCCTACCACTACCTTGGCAAACCTGGTTACTTTGCCATTGAGCAAGTAACCCTTTTCTATTTCATCAATAACTTTGCCCTTTAAATCCTCCGAAGGGGCCGGGATGTTTGTGATGGCTTCATGGAAATCAGTATCGAAGGTTTCGCCAATGCTTTTCATTGGCTTAAGGCCTTTCTTTGTGAGTATCCCAAGTAGTTTATTGTAAATCAAGGTCATCCCTTCAACTGAACTCTCCAGGGCATCGTTCTCATTCAAGGCTTTTATGCCCCTTTCAAAATCATCGATTACGGGAAGTAAATCTGAAATTACTTCCTCCGAAGCAGTGTTCAATAAATCCAACCGTTCTTTGTTGGTACGCTTGCGGTAATTGTCGAATTCCGAAAACAGGCGCAGGTATTTGTCATTGAGTTCTGCCAGGTTGACCTCCAGTTCATCAACTTTATCTAACAATTTCTTTTCAGTGGTTTTGGCACTTGTCCTGGCCTTCTTGCTTTTTGCCCCGCCCTTCTTTTTTACCTGGTTTCGGGTTTTCTTCCCGTTCCCGGCCATATCATGCCCATTTTCTTCATTAACAGAATTATCCATATCGGTATTAGTCTTATCTTCTGACATTTTCATTATTATGAGTCAATAAATTATTTTCGTTTTAATTGGTTTCGCACTCGGCAAATAATTTGCCATAAGTTTGTTTTGCGTCAAAATGTCACAAGGTTATTCAATGCTTTTATCAATTCTTCGCCCCTAAGGTTTTTAGCAATTATGATCCCGTTTTTATCCAGCAGGAAGTTCATGGGTATGGCCCTGACATTATATGTTTTTGCAATACCCGACCGCCATCCAAGCAGATCGCTAACATGGCTGTCCCATGTTAATTGATCTTCTTCAATTGCTTTTATCCAGTCTTCCTTATTCTTGTCAAGCGAAACGCTAAAAACCTTAAAGCCACTGGCATCCTTAAATTCTTTATCTTTTAGATCATTGTACGCTTTTACCACCACCGGGTTTTCGCGCCTGCATGGCCTGCACCAGGATGCCCAAAAATCGATGAGGACAATATTTCCTTTAAGATCGGAAAGGTTGATCACTTCACCATCAGTGTTTTCCATACTGATTGGTGGGGCAAAATTGCCAATATAAATCCCGGTTTCCCGTTGGGTTTGCCCAAAAAGCGGGCATGCCTGTAAGATTGTCAAAGTAACAAAAATGCTAATTGTTAAAACTGATTTCATCATTTACAATGGTTTTTTTATTTGACAATGTGTTTATGTATTTTTGTTTGTTGTGCTTCAACGTAAACACAAATTGAAATACACCATTAAAAAATCAAGAAAATCTAATTACTATAATATTCAAACCCCCTAAATTTCGGGCCAGGATGAACCAGGTTAATTATTATCTGATAATGTTGTATTCCATCATTCCACTCATCCATCATTCCATTTTTCCATCATTCCATTTTTCCATTTTTCCAATCCCCCATTACCCCACTCTCGTAATATCGGCACCGAGTGCCCTAAGGCGGCCATCTATATTTTGGTAGCCGCGGTCAATTTGTTCAATGTTGTCGATTGTGCTTTGTCCTTCGGCAGATAATGCTGAAATAAGCAAGGCAACCCCGGCCCGGATATCGGGCGAGCTCATTCTGATCCCCCTAAGTTTTTGTTCGTGGTTAAGCCCGATAACTGTTGCCCTGTGCGGATCGCATAAAATAATACGTGCGCCCATATCGATGAGTTTATCCACAAAAAACAGGCGGCTTTCAAACATTTTTTGATGTATCAACACACTGCCCCTGGCCTGGATTGCAACCACCAAAGCGATGCTGATAAGGTCGGGGGTGAAGCCTGGCCACGGGGCATCGGAAATGGTCATGATGGATCCGTCCATAAATGTTTCTACTTCGAAGGTTTCCTGTTCAGGGATAAAAAGATCGTTGTCTCGTTGCTCTATTTTTATGCCGAGGCGGCCAAAAACGTCAGGGATAATCCCCAACTGTCCGTAGTCAATATTTTTGATTGTTACTTCGGATTGGGTCATTGCGGCCAGGCCGATAAAACTACCGATCTCAATTATATCCGGAAGCAGGGTATGCTCACAGCCATGCAACGTTTCTACCCCTTCGATGGTCAATAAATTTGATCCTATACCCGAAATATTGGCCCCCATCCGGTTAAGCATTTTGCACAATTGCACCACATAAGGTTCGCAAGCTGCATTAAAAATGGTAGTTTTTCCTTTGGCCATGGTGGCTGCCATAACTATATTTGCAGTACCGGTAACTGAGGCCTCATCCAGCAACATGTAAGCCCCTGTAAGTTGTTTGGCCTCGACCTTATAAAAATTTTCGTGGAAGTTGTATTTGAAATTAGTGCCAAGTTTTTGCAAACCAATGAAATGGGTGTCGAGCCTGCGGCGTCCAATTTTATCTCCGCCGGGCTGTGGGATGTAGGCTTTGCCAAACCTGGTGAGCAGTGGGCCGACTATCATTATCGATCCCCTGATCCTGGCACTTTTTTTCTTAAATTCGGCAGATTTTAAGTATTCAAGATCAATTTGTCCGGCTTGAAAGGTGTAGGAATTTTCACCTGTTTTTGCAATGGACACTCCCAGGCCACCTATCAATTCGATGAGTTTTATTACATCCCGTATTTGCGGGATATTTTTAATGGTGATTTTTTCGGCAGTAAGCAAAGTTGCAGATATTACCTGCAAAGCTTCATTTTTGGCGCCCTGAGGAGTGATCGTGCCCCTTAATTTTTTTCCTCCAAGAATTTTAAACGAACTCATCAAAAAAGAATATACTTAAGGTTTTTATTTATTTCTTCTTCGGTTATGTTGGTTTTGGCGCTGGTTGCTTTGGGCACGTTGTCCTCCCTGGGTATGGCCACGCTGGTTGCTTTGAGGGCGTTGTGTTATCTTGGCCTTGCGCTTGTTGCGTGCCAATATTTCGCTGGTCTTGTTCAACTGTTCGTCCTCGGCCAGTTCAAGTTTCCCTTGCGACAATACCTCAAGGTGCTTTGTGATTAGCTCATCGTTCACCGATTCGCGGTTCCAGTTGAGGTATGATTTTTTAAGGTGGTTTGCAATGAGTTTGACCAATGCATCTTTTTCAGGCCCATCTTCAAGTTCAACCGCTTTTCTGATGATCAATTGAATATTCCTTCCGTAATGATGATACCTGATGCCACCGTGAGGGTAGCTTAAAGGGTTGGGTTTTTTGGCCAGGGTCTCAGGGTCGGGCATCCCGAAAGGTGAATCAATATCCAGTTTAAAATCAGACATGATAAACAAGTGGTCCCAAAGTTTGTGCCTGAAATCCGGTGAATCTTTTAGGTTGTTCATTTGTGCCATGATATCTACAATGGCATGGGCGTATTTTGTCCTTTTTTCGCGATCGGAAATTGTCATGACATAATCAATCATTTTTTGCAGGTTCCTGCCATATTCCGAAATCGCCAGTTTTTCCCGTTGTGTGTTGTATTCCATAAAGTTATAATTATTCCTGCATCAGCAGGAAGATAGTTGGTAATTATTATTGTGAGGCTTAAATATTTACACTGTTTCAATTTCGGCCTTGAGCCTTTCGGCATTTTCTGCTAATTGGAGCTGGTCGATGATTTCCTGGATATCGCCATTAATGATCGATTGCAAATTGTACATTGTTAAGCCAATCCTGTGATCGGTCATCCTTCCTTGCGGATAGTTGTAGGTCCTGATCTTGGCCGAACGGTCGCCTGTGGAGACCATGGTCTTGCGCTGTGAAGATATGCTGTCGAGATATTTTTTATACTCCAGCTCATAAATCCTGGTCCTGAGCACAGCCAGGGCTTTATTGTAATTTTTAATTTGTGATTTCTGATCCTGGCACGAAGCAACTATCCCCGTTGGGATGTGTGTTAACCTGATGGCCGAATAGGTTGTGTTTACCGATTGCCCGCCCGGGCCCGAAGAACAAAAAGTGTCTTTGCGGATGTCTGCCGGGTTAAGTTCGATGTCGAATTCGCCGGCTTCGGGAAGCACCACTACCGATGCGGCAGAGGTATGTACCCTGCCCTGGGTTTCGGTTCTGGGTACACGTTGCACGCGGTGCACACCTGATTCGTATTTCATCTGTCCGTAAACATTATCGCCCGATATGTTGAAAATGATCTCTTTAAACCCACCAACCGTGCCCTCGGTCAGGTCAACTTCTTCTATTTTCCATTTTTTGGTTTCGCAATATTTAAGGTACATGCGGTAGAGGTCGCCGGCAAAAATACTGGCTTCATCGCCCCCGGTGCCCGCCCTGATCTCCACAATGGCATTTTTCTCATCCTGTGGGTCGGCAGGGATCAGCATCAAACGGATTTTCTCTTCAAGGTTGTCGCGGCGTTGGTTCAGTTCCAGTATCTCTTCTTTGGCCAAAGCCCTGAATTCATCATCTTTTTCGTTTTTTAACAGATCTTTGGCAGAGGTGGTGTCGCTGTATATTTTTTTCAGTTCTTCGTAACCATCAATAATAGGTTGAAGATCTTTATAATCTTTGCTGAGCTTGATATAACGCTTCATGTCCGACATCGCTGACGGATCGTTCATCTGCTGCTCAATGTCTTTCCATCTTACCTTTATTGCTTCTAATTTTTCAAGCATAAATTATTTCCGGGTTTAATTTTTGGGGTGCAAAGATAGTATAAAAACCTAATAGGGAAATTTGGTGATTTGAGAAATGTGATAATTCGATGATTTGGTAATCCAGACGGACGGACTATGTCCGTTTGGTGATTTGGAAAAAAGCCCCCGGCATGAAAACACCGGGGGCTTTATGGTTTTAATCGATCAATGTAAATTTAATACTATCCATTATCTTTCCGTTAACTACCATTGTAGCGATGTATGTGCCGGATTTCCAGTTTTGGGTAAGTACAGTGAGCTTGTCAACCGGTTCCGTAATGGGGATTGTTTTTACAATATCCCCTTTCAGGTTCATAATTTCAACTATTCCGCTTACCTCCGTCATGTCAAGTATGTATCCTATAATCAGGTAATCCTTTGCGGGATTGGGGTACACCTCCAAAATTGATGGTGGTCCGTGGGCCAGTAATTTATTATATTCTTCAAGTATTTCGGATGATTTTAACAAATCAGGCATAAGTATGGGTTCCTCATATATTATTTCACCAATCGAAATCAATACATTACGTGCGTAGGCCGATGCCGGCGCAGATTCGAGGGCGAAAAGTTGCTGGATTTGTGTGGGCGTTGCGGCACGCCAGCCATTGTCGGATGCCAAAACTTCGGTTGCCAGGTTGTAAAAACCCTCCATATCCTGGTGGGCAGTTAGTTGTGCACCCTGCAGGTTGTACTGTGCAGGTAAATTATTAAGTATGTTTTCGCCTTGCTGGTAATTGCCCGTTTCTAAATGCAACATAGCCAGGCGGTATTTTGATTGGAGATCGCCATCCTGTTGCAGGAGCAGAAATATACTGTCGGTCCCGCCCTGGATGTTGTTCTGGTTATTGTAGTAATGCACAAGTCCGTTAAATGCCCTGGCCTTTTTAAGCCTGTATTTGGCCAATTTCGATTCCAGTTCTTCCTTGAGGCTTACAAGGCTGCGGCCGGCCAATATTTGAGCTTTCATATAACCGGGCAATGGATTGTAGCGTTCATCCAGTTTATCCATCAGAATATCCGATTTGGCAGTTTGCGGGTTGGCCACCATAATGTCGCGTAGCATAACATTGGGCAAAACATCCTCTTTGGCAATTGCCGAACTTACCACGGTATCTGATAAATAAGGCGACTTGCCCATCAACTCGTTATACACCTCCACGGTTTCGGGCGGGATGCTTGCGGACACTTCGGCATTGAGGGATTCGGTGTCGCCACCATCGATCAGGATGGCAAGGTTTTGTTCGGTAGCTTCTATATCCTGATCAGCATCGCTGAGGTTGCCGCGCATTTCTTCTTCACTACCACTGCCACCGTTTTCGTTGGGCGGGCAACCTGCTTCAAAGGTCCAGTCGGGGTTATATGAACAACTTGTTGGGGTTACGGTATTTGCTGTGTAATCAACAGGTATTGCCCTGATATCGTTATTATCAGAAGGATAGTAATAAGTTATATGGCTTCCGGCGTTGTTTATATCATCAAAATCACCGTCGGGCGTTTGGTTGGGAATGTGGAAGAGGTTGCCTGCCATATCTTCAGGATCGGGGTTGAAAGGGTTGTATGAACCCTGCGAGGGCGCAATGCCCCAGGACCTTTCTAACGATTTTGGCACAAGTATATCGGCGATGCAATCGGTGAATTCGCAGCAAAGTATTTGCAGGCCATGTGCAGGTTCATCGAAGTTGCGGTTTATTTCCTGTGCCGAAATACCCTGCTCAAGGTTTGTAAACCAATTGCGAAAGACCTCGTTTGGGTTGCCACCCGAATTGTGCACAATCATGCCGATGCCGGTAGGAATGAGGCCATCATCGTGGTAAAAACTGTTCTCTTCGATGGTGTAAGCGGTGGAGTTGTCAAGGTACAGGCCGTAGCCACCATCGGCAGAATAGGGTGTGTTAATCTCGAAATCACATTCTTTAACCAGGGCATTGGTCATGGCACTTAGGAAAACGCCCCGGAAGTTGTCGGTGAAATTGGTGTGTTGGATGTATGCGCGACGGGTACTTGTGCTTGCGGTTGCGTGGATGGCGTATTCGAGGTTTTCGAATTGGCCATCATCCCATGTTGCACAACCACCCTGTGGTGAGTATTCGGTACACTCGCCATCTACCGTAAAGGTGGAATTTATACTTTTAATCCCATAGCCCACCCTGGCAAGGTTTGAATTGTTGCTGAATGTGCAATTGTTGAACTCTACACTTTTTACATCATACATAAAAATATGTGTAAAGTTTGGCTCCCCACTGAAATCACCTGTATAATCGAAGGTACAACCTGTAAATACGCTACCAAGCCGCACGGCCACTTCGGCATTTTCTATTGTACCGCCATTAGTTATAACAAGCCAGCCCTGGTTGGGCGGTATTTGTGGCAGGGATGGGTTGCCCCATACTACTATGCCTGCCCAATTGCCGGTACAGGCTTTGGTCAGGTTACAACCGTCGAGTACAAGTGCCCCCTGTTCAATAATAATTTTAGCCCCTTCGGGCAAGGCTACATTTTCATAGATCGTTAATTTCCCACCGGGTTCGATAATTACATCGCTTTGCAGGATACGGTTATCTATCCATTCTGTTACACCGGTAATTGTTATGGGGTCTGAGTTTTTAGGGCAAAAATCGCCGTAAACCCCACTGTTGTACCTGTCGTGCCGGTATTTGCCCCATTCAACCCTGCCGGCATCGCCCTCGGTGTCCCAAACATGCACCTCGTTCCCACCGGTTGCGATTATCTCATTTTTGCCATCGTTATCAATATCATCGATACAGGGTGTCGAAAATATGCCAGGTATCCTAAGCGGCCAGCCCATTACACGTTCCCCATCTATATCATAACAATAGGTAGCGCCGTAGCCACCATTTGAAGTTACGATTATTTCCAAATCGTTGTCCTCGTCCACATCGGCAATAAGCGGGGCAATAAATTTTGCTTCGAGGCCCTGCACATATATCGGAGGTATAAATTCCGACCCGTCTTTTT
>NIVA01000186.1 GCA_002254335.1 Bacteroidetes bacterium 4572_114
ATCCCTTTTATTGATGGTTCATGCAAATAGTTGGTCACCATCGCTTCTAAATGTATCCAACCCTCGCCCTTCTTCTGAAACCTAAATTCGTCTTGCACCATTTCCCCCGGTAATGTTACAAGTTCCGAGAGTATTTGCGACAGGTGGTCAACATCATCGGGGTGCATTAATTGAAAACTGGAAAGCCCAAGTACTTCTGCCGGAACAAACCCCGTAATGCGCTCAATGGAATCGCTTACATAAGTAACCTTCCCGTCAATATCGATTATAACAAATAAATCGTTGGAATTCTTTGCAAGGTACCTGAACGGTTGCTCACTTTCGTACAGTATGTCTTCAACTTTTCTGACAGATAAGCCACTAGCTTCCGGTTTCTCCAATTTGGCAATTTTGGCTTTTAAATCTTCTATCTCCTTTAAAAGTTGCCCTTTGGTTTTGTTATCGTTGTTATTCATGCTTGGGGGTTTCAGGTTTCAGGTTTAAAAATACTCTTTTATTATCTCCATAATTATTTCCTTTTTTATAGGTTTAGAAATATAATCATTACACCCGGCATCGGTGGCCCTTTGCTGATCGCCCCCCAAAACCACTGCAGATTGTGCAATAATAATTACGTCTTTATTAAATTGGCGAATTTGCCTGGTGGCTTCATAACCATCAATTACAGGCATCCTTATGTCCATCAATATCAAATCAATATCAGGGTTATTACGGCAAACTTCAACTGTATCAGCCCCGGTTTTTGCATGTAAGATTTCTTTGGCAAAGCCTTCAGCTAATATTGAGAGTTGCATTTCAGATGTTTCTTCATCTTCGGCAATAAGTACTTTCAGATCCTTTACATCATCCTCAAACACTGCTTCGGAAAGATCATTTTCATCTGTGGTTGCCCCCTCTTTTTTTGCCTGATAAGGAATTGTAAAATAAAACTGTGACCCTACCCCAACTTCTGATTCTACCCAAATCCTGCCCCCATGGGTTTCTACAATTTTTTTAACCGACACAAGCCCCAACCCTGTGCTCTTTTCACCGGCTGTAGGCTTTACCGAAGTTGTAACAAATGGTTTAAATATTTCCCCTACCTCTTTTGCAGGGATACCTTTTCCCTGATCGTTGACCACAACCTGGACTTCCTTTTCCAAAACACTGATGTAAACATGAACTTTCGTATTGCGTTCAGAATATTTAAGTGCATTCGACAAAAGGTTATCCATCACCTGTTTAAGCTTATTTCTGTCGGCAAAAACAATAAGTTTTTCTCTTGAATGCCCAAAATAGATGGTGATGTTTTTTTGGGCCCCGAGGGTATTGTTAAGCTCGATATGGTGTTTTAAACAAGATACCAGGTCGAACTCTTCTTCATCATTTATTTTCTTGAGTTGTAGGTTCCTAATCTTCAGCTCTTTGTGTAATTTCTTTAGTTCCAGGTTTTTATCTTCAAGCTCCTTGTTTTTGTTAATTGCGTTATAGTATGTTGAAAGGAGCAAATCGAGGATCTGCATCCGGTTTGAATTCAATTTATACTTTTGCCCCCCAAAATATATCTCCATTGTAATATCCAGGTTTGGGGACCTTCTCCTGATTTCACGGTTCAACATAATATCGGTAATCCTGTCGAAAAGAAATTCTTCGGAATATGGCTTGGAAATAAAGTTGTCGGCACCAGATTGCAAACCTCTTATTACATCATCGGGGTTCGACAATTGGGTGAGCAGGATAAAAGGTATCTCCCTGGTTTTATCATTCCCCTTTACACGGGAACAAAACTCATAACCATCCATAATGGGCATAACAATATCCGATATAATAATATCCGGCGGGTCATTTTCGTCAAGGAGCACCATTGCCTCTTCCCCATTAAGCCCATGTAAAACTTCATAGCCGCGTTCTTCCAAAATCATTTGCAGATGAAGTGCTTGTGTAGGGCTGTCTTCTGCGATTAATACTTTTTGATTACTTTTCATTTTCTGAGAATTTATTACAAAATTAACAAATTATGTACAATTTTCGATGTCCAGTAAAACATCAGCAATTTGATCAGGGTCAAGGATGTATGCGGCGCCATTAAGCTTTATGGCTTCGCCGGGCATTCCGTGCACCAATGAGCTTTCTTTATCCTGGGCAATTGTTAATGCCCCAGCATCCCTGAGGGTTTTCAACTCCATGGCCCCGTCCCTGCCCATGCCTGTCAATATCATAGCCAGGGTTTCTTTCCCGTGATGTATGGCAAGGCTATTGAAAAGACACTTTACCGATGGGCAAATCCTTACGTCTTTTACACATTTTCTAAGTTTTATCCTGTTGAAGTTTACCTCCATTTGAAAATTGTCGGGCGCAAAATAGATATTGCCCGGCATTAATTTTTCCCCGTCAGATGCAATACGGACCGGGATTTTAGAAAGACGGTTAAACCATTTTACCATTCCTTCTAAAAACCCCTGGGTGATATGTTGGACCACCAAAATAGGATGGGGGAATTTACCGGTAATTTTAGAAAATATTTTAGATAAAACTTCAGGCCCGCCCGAAGAAATCCCTACTGCAACAATTTTACTGTTCCGGAACTGGCCAACAGTTGGGACTATGCCCTGTGCTTTGGGCGCGGCATAAGTTTTAACAGTTGATTTTTTTATGGT
The DNA here is from genome assembly GCA_002254335.1 of Bacteroidetes bacterium 4572_114. Lineage (GTDB taxonomy): Bacteria > Bacteroidota > Bacteroidia > Bacteroidales > 4484-276 > 4484-276. The sequence continues at coordinate 2,637 of NIVA01000186.1, forward strand.
TAAATATTTCCGGGTTATAACTTTTATCTGTGAATAGGTTTTTATCATGGAGAGTAATTTCTTAACCTTCTCGTCCTCATCAGGATGCCCGATGCCAACTGGTTTTTGGATAACAGTAAGTGCCCCGGCCGCTAATGCTTCAATTGATATTTGCATATCATGGGCATTACGGCTCGCAGTAACAACAATTATGGGTACAGCCGTGGTTGACATTATTATCCTGGTAGCTTCCAGGCCATTCATTACCGGCATGTCAACGTCCATAGTAATTATGTCGGGCCGCTTTTTCTTCATAAAATCGACCGCAAGCTGTCCATTGGCCACATTTCCAATAACTTCAATGTTCGGGTCATTGTTTATAATAAATTCCAAATACTGGCTTACAGTTCGCGAATCTTCAACTATTAGTACTTTTATCATTAGGTTTCAGGTTTCAGGTTTCAGGTTTCAAGTTTCAAGTTTCAAGTTTCGGGTTTCAGGTTTCGGGTTTCAAGTTTGGGTTAACTAACCTGAAACTTTTTTCAAACCTGAAACTAAATAAACCTCTCTATAATTTCGAGCAGGTTACTTTGGTCAAAACTGCTTTTTATAATATATGCATTGGCCCCCACATCAATGCCCCTCTCCCTGTCTTCACGTTTCGAGAGTGATGTTACGAGGACAATTGGCATATCGGCGGTTTTTTTGGTAGCACGTATTTTTGCAGTCAGGTCAAAGCCATTCATCCTTGGCATTTCAATATCCGTTACAACGGCATCAAAATCCCCTTCTTTTAATTTCGTAAAGCCTTCAACCCCGTCAATTGCTGTTGTAACATTATAGCCGGCGGCTTCAAGTATATTTTTAATAAGTGTCCGTGAAGTGATAGAGTCTTCCACGACCAAAATGGACTTCATTGAGGCAACATCTGATTTTTCATCATCGGCAAATTTGGTTGAAGAAGTTGTAGCCACTACTGAAGATTTGAATAAATCAGAGATATTTAATATCGGGACTACCTTACCTGAACCAAGAATAGTGGCACCAGAGATGTTTCTGACCCGCGACAATTGTTTGTTAAATTTCTTGACCAATAACTCCTGCTCACCAATAACTTTATCTATTGTGAAACCGATTTTTTTACCTTTCACTTCAAAAACAATAATCTGGACATGCTCAGATGTATTGTCATTTGCAGGGAGTTCGAGGGTTTCGCTAAGGCTGGCAAGGGGGATAATTTCTCCGTCCAACGGAATGGTGGCCTTATTTTCGATGGTTTTGATCTCTTCATTGTTCAACTTTAAAACCCTTTGCACTTTTGAAGTGGGCACAACAAATTGCCTGCCCGACGACACTAACAAAACACCCCTGAAGGTTACAATTGAAACTGGCAGCCGGATGTGGAAAGTAGTAGATTTCCCAACCTCGGTCCCCACCTCAATAGTGCCCCCCAACTGCTCAATAGCTTCCTGCACAATTGCAAGCCCCAGCCCCCTTCCTGAAAGGTCGGTAACAATTTCGCCGGTCGAGACCCCTGACCTGAAAATATAATTCAACAACTCTTTTTCGTTGATTTTATCAATATCATTATCGGCAACAGTTTCATTCTTAAAATAAAGTTGTTTCAACTTTTTCAGGTCTATCCCTGCCCCATCATCGGAGATCAATATATCTACTTTATTGTTCTCCAACTGCTCTATTTTAAGTGTGATGTTCCCTTTAGCGGATTTGTTGTTTTTTATCCGCTCTTCGGGCCTTTCAATCCCATAATCTATCGAATTTCGCAGAATATGCATCAACGGGCTTCGGAGTTTTTCGAGTATCCTCCTGTCAATTTCATTATCGTCCCCCTCAACAACAAAGTCAACTTCCTTATCCAAATCTTTGGCAATATCGCGTATCATTTTCGGAAAAACATCCAACAGGGTCGAAAATGGCACTGTTATCAAATCTTTGACATCACCGAGCAGGGTTTCAATTTTCGACCCGGTGGAATACGCTTCCTGGTTCGAGAAATTACGTAAATTGTGTAGCTCTTTTTCAATACTTTGGATATGTGAATTGGCAAACTCGTAAAAATGGACAATAGCGGCAATTTCCTTTTCTCCAGCTAAAAATGTCTTTTCTTTATCATTGGCCTGCAGAAATTGTTTAATGATACGTGTTGCCAAAAAAACATCTGATGCCTCTTTTTTCCAAACCGTGAGCTTACATAAAATATTTTGCAAATTCCCGATACGCTGGGCGGCACTAAGCTTTAAGGCCAGCATCTCTTCGGCCTGAAATAACAGATTGTCCAGTTTAGCAGTGGAAACACGGATGGTTTCGTCTATTACTTTTTTGGTGAAGGTTTTGGGTTTCGGGTTTCGGGTTTTGGGTTTTGGGTTGTGGGTTTTGTGCTCCGGGTTTTGTGCTCCGGGTTTTGTACTTTGGGTTTCGTGCATGGGGGGGGTGGGTGGTACTATCTCCGGTGTGGGGATATTTGTTGTTGCCATCCCTTCTATTTCAATTCCGGCCTCCACTGACGAAAGGTTTTCTATATGTTCGGTTATCCTGATGTCTAATTCCGGGCTTACTATATTTGTTGTTGCCATCCCTTCTATTTCAATTCCGGCCTCCACTGACGAAAGGTTTTCTATATGTTCGGTTATCCTGATGTCTAATTCCGGGCTTACT
>NIVA01000187.1 GCA_002254335.1 Bacteroidetes bacterium 4572_114
TAAAAAAGATATTCGAAAAGATGTTTCAGGAATTAAGGGAAATTCAGGATGCTGCGCCCGGTTACCTCGAGGAGACCCTAAATGATTACCCTGAACATCAACCCTACATGGCTTTGTTCCTGGCGTTCCTGAATATATTTATGTATGCCCGTAATCACTTAAACTCCATCACCCGCCGACATCTCGATTTTTACTATCAGGATGTGTTACAACTGGAAAGTGCCCCCGAAAATCCCGACCAGGTCCATATTATTTTCGAGCTGGCCAAATCCTTCCAAACGCATTTAATCGAGCAGGGGATCTTTATTAAAGATGGGAAAGACAATAATGGTGCAGAAATCCTTTTTGCTGCCGATGATGAACTGGTGGTGAACAAAGCCAAAATTGATGAGAAAAGTAGCTTTAAATCTATATTCATCGATAAAGGATATGAATCACAAAATCCCGGAAAGGATACGCCTTATATAATTAAAAATATTTATGCCGCCACAATGGCAAACTCTCTGGATGGGCTGGGCACCGACCTGGAAGGTGCCGATGGGAAATGGCAGGCTTTTGGAGATGAAAAGATGCCTTATGCAGAAGTTGGATTTGCCATCGCATCCCCAATCCTTCAACTCACCGAAGGCAAACGCATGGTTACCTTCACCTTTGAGTTTGATGATCCGCAGAATACCATTTTCCAAAAAAATTCCTTTTATCGCAATTGGGTGGCCTGCGAACTGAAGAACAACGTTAAGGTGCAATTCAGCGGCGAAAAAGAGTGGGTCGCCGGCACAGTGTCATCGGTCGGGGTAGTTAACCTGGGACAAAAGAAAGGACAGTATATTTTTAAGGTTGAGCTTGGTGCTGATGGCGGTCCGGTAGTAAATTACGATGATAAAGTATTGGCCGCAGGGTTCAAAACCAACCATCCGGTCGCCCGTTTTATTATGGATAATGAAGGATTGAATGTCCTGCAATTGCAAGGCTCTTTTGAACCGCTACAGAAGTTTGATGAAGTTGATGGTGTGGGCAGTTGGTTGGCCAATCGTGCCCTCGCATTTTTAAATGATGCAGATTCCGCTGAAGATATTGCAGGCAGGGAACCACAGGTTGGCCCGGTGGTTGACCATCCCGGAACAGGCTACGGCGACCAGGTTGATGATTATGATATCGGGATTACTGTGGCACAAAGAATTTTAGTTAAGAGGGCAAGTCTCGGGCCGGATGGTTTTACCAACCTCATGCAGCTTGATGATGTGAAGGGTTTCGGTATTGATAAATTAAACGACTTGCTTTTTTCATCAGATTGTGCCGATGTGGAAAATATCCGAAGCAACGCCTCAACCTGGGATGATGGCACTGAATTCAATAAAAACGATTATGTGTTTTTTGAAGATGGATTTTATAGGTCACGCATCCTGAATAATATAGGTTTCAGGCCCGATGTAAACCCTGATCAATGGCAGTCGATTGAAAAATCCTACCCTTACAGGTTTTTCAGGCCATTGGAATTTCTGAAACTCAGCCTGCGGGTCGATGTTACGGGAGTAAAAAACCTTGTTATCGAAAACGATGTCGGGACGCTCAATCCGGCCAAACCGTTTATGCCATTCGGGCCAGTGCCAAAAGTGGGCAGTTGTTTTTATCTTGGCAGCCAGGAGGTTTTTAAGAAATGCCTTTCAGGCCCCGTCCAAAATGAAATCAAATACAATACTTTGCCGGGAATAATGACCATTTCAAAACAGATATCGAAGTTCTGCATGGTAACGAATGGGGCATAGCAAAATCAAACCAAACGCTTTTTAATACTATTGGTACAGATTTGAAATCAGGTAAAACCTTTGAATTGGATGACATCCTCACCGATAGAAATACCAAGCTCAAACCTTTCGGTGACTATGGGTTAGGTTTTGAGAGGGGTTTCATCAGGTTTAAACTCAACCGGCATTTCTTTCATAAGCTCTACGCCGAAGTAGTTACTACGGCTGCCCTGAGCAACGGCCAGGTTGGAACACCAAAAGGGCCCTACGCCCCGGTAATCTCAGAAATTTCATTAGATTATAGTTCCGTACACGAAACAGACTTTACTACATTGTCGAAAAAAGACTATGACGACAGGGTTGAACAACTGTTTCATATTCGTCCGTTTGGTATTAATGAGTTTTTTCCGGTGGATGGCGTTTCGGATGAAGAGGTTTTTACCAGTAAAATATTAGTGCCAGCGTCCCTGGTAAATGAAAAAGATGAAGAAACAGGTGATGTGCCGATCAACAGTGAAGGGGGCCCTTTGGCTACCGATGCCGAAGGATCATTATATATTGGTATTGAAAATCTGGAACCAGGGCAAAACCTCGCCATTCTTTTCCAGGTCGCCGAAGGGAGCGAAAATCCCGAAAAGGAAAAACAGGAAGTTATTTGGTCATATTTATCTTCCAATCGTTGGATAGATTTTGACATTACTGAAATCCTGTCTGAAAACACAAATGGCCTGCTCACTTCCGGGATAGTTAAGTTCACTATGCCCAAAACCATGACCAGCGAAAACTCAGTTTTGCCATCAGGGAAATATTGGATCAGGGCTTCGGTTGCACGCGAAAGCGATGCGGTTTGTAAAATTATCGCAATCCTTCCACAAGCGATAAAAGCAACATTCTCGAAAAGTGAAGAAAATGACCTGGAACGCTTGAAAGAACCACTTGCTGAAAAATCAGTGAACAAACTCAAAATCGGGCAGGCAGCAATCAAAAAAGTGTTACAACCCTTTGCTTCCTTCAACGGGAAGGTTGAGGAGATGCCAGCTTCGGCAGCGGAAATAACGGGTGATGACCGGTTCAATAAGGAACACAACGAATATTATATCCGCATCAGCGAACGCCTGCGGCACAAAGGAAGGGGAATTACTGTTTTTGATTATGAGAGGCTCGTGCTCCAGCAATTCCCCGAAGTTTACAAAGTAAAATGTGTAAACCATACAAGCAACGATAGTGAGCATCATCCCGGACATGTAACAATTGTGGCCATCCCTGACCTTCGCAATAAAAATGCTGTCGATCCCCTGGAGCCACGGTTGAGCCTCAATAAACTGGAAGAGATTGCTGACTTCCTAAAAACTATCATTTCGGATTTTGTTGAACTGGATGTACGGAACCCGGCCTATGAGGAGGTGCAGGTATCATTTAACGTGAAGTTTTTGCCGGGCAAGGACAAAGGCTTTTACACCAACAAATTGCAGGGGGACATCCAGCGGTTCCTCACGCCCTGGCTTTACGATGAGGGAAAAGACCTCATCCTGGGCGGAAGCGTCCACCGGTCGGCAGTATTGAATTTCATCGAAGAAACCGATTATGTTGATTTCCTGACCGATTTCAAAATGCTTCACAAAGATGCTGACGGTGTATCACGCGAAGTGGAAGAAGCCAGGGCATCCACCTCAAGTTCCGCCCTCGTTTCGGGCAAAGGGCATATTATAAACTTTGATATTAATGTAGAATGTCTGAAGTAGAATATCTCATAAAAAACCTGCCGTTAAAGGAGAGCCAGGATTACAAATTCCTGCGCACTGAAGGTTTGGCGCATATCGAAAAACTGGCCGGCAAACTGTGGACCGATTACAATATCCACGATCCTGGCATTACCATACTCGAATTGCTGTGCTATGCCATTACCGACCTGGGCTACAGGACAGGTTTTGAGATCAAGGATTTGCTCACAAGGTTAACTAAAGGCGCTGAACTGGAAACCGGCGATTTTTACACGGCAGCCGAAATACTGCCTTCATCTCCCGTAACTTTTGATGACCTGCGGAAGATATTGATAGATATCCCCGGTGTGAGGAATGCATGGGTCACCAAAAACAGGGAAATCCAATATTGCCTCGACAAACCGGCCACAAAGCTCAAGGATAAATGTACCAAAAAAGGTGATGAGTTGCCCGATCCCTTAAACGGTTTGTACGATGTGCTTATCGAAACCGAAGATGATGTTAGGAAGGATGCAAGGGTAAATTATGCCGCCAGGAAAGACAACGATGGCAATGGCGGTTATGAAGATGCTGATACCAAAGGCATTGATTTTAAAGTGCTTTATCCGTTTGAATTGGCCTCGGTCAGCGTTTATGCCAAAACTGCCGGCGATGTAACCATCCGCTTGCTCAAAAAAGATGATGATGGGATTTATCAGGAGTTGAACACAACAACTGCAGCTATTATTCAAGCTGAAATCAAAACCGAAATTAATCTTGGCTTCCAGCTTGCCAAAGGTGATTACCGCCTTGATGCAAACGGGACCTTACCCTGGTTGTTCAGCAACGACATATACGATTATTCAAAGGTTTTTGCCAACCTCCTAACCCTGACAAACGGTTTTGACGGAGGTATTACCGATTCAAAATATTATTTCTTCTACGATTGGAAGATTTCGTACAAGGTTCTGCCTTTCGATAAAGAAAAACTGGATATTGGGGAAATGCATCCGGCAGTTTGTGGCCTGCAGGAGAAAAATACCGGAGGTCCTGGCAACTTCATTATTCCCAATAACAAAGGGTTGAAATTTAATGTTTACGGGCCAATGACCCTTGAAGCTGTGGAAGTATTCCCTGAATCTTCCGGTACGGTTGAATTGAAAATAATCGACCCTGTCGGCAATGAGATTTTTAATAATTCATTCGATCACACCGCTGGGCCTGATGGCGTAAGGCTTCCGGTCGAAATCAGGCTTAATCCCGGAAACGGCTATAAAATACTGGCTGATGGTTCCACAAAACTTTTCAGGGATACGTTGATCACCAGTTTTCAATCAGGGGCCAACCCGGTGTTAGAGATCATCGAAGGCATCCCGACCGCAGATTATTACTTCTTCTTTTATAATTGGGATATTAAATATTACCATCCCGTGCCTTACACAGCTTATCTCACTAAGGAGGAAGTTTTACTTGCTGTTAATGATACCCTGTACCGGCATCGAAATCTTTGCGAGGACCCGATGCATGTCAGGGATTTACAGAGTGAATTTATCGGTGTTTGTGCGGATATTGAAGTTACCGATGGTGCGGATATTCAAAAGGTGCTGGCCGAAATATTTTTCGAATTGGAGTTTTATGTTTCCCCACCGGTAATATTTTACACCATTGCCGAACTTCAGGAAAAAGGATATACAACCGATAAAATCTTTGAAGGGCCACGGCTGCAACATGGGTTCATCGACGAAAAGGAATTTAAGGAAATCCAGCGCAGGTGCTATTTGCGGACATCCGATATTATTCAAATAATAATGGATGTGCCGGGTGTGATTGCCGTTAAGGAAATAAAACTGTTAAGTTATACTGAGGTAACTGCCCAAAATCCGGTTAAACCTGGCGACAATGTGGCTGTACTGGATGGTATTACTTTTATTGTGAGGGAGGAAGAATGGATACTTGAATTATCCAATCCAGGGAAAATGGCCCCTGATTTTGATCCCGAAAAATCAAAGATCATTTTTTATAAGGATGGCCTGCCTTACCTGCCTGACCGGAAAAAGGCACTCGATCTGTACAACGAAAAACGCTCGGTGATGGTTTCACGCAAGCTGCAGGGCATCGACCGTGATTTCCCGGTCCCTTTGGGCGAATTTATGGATGTGGAAAAATACTTTCCCGTCCAGAACGA
>NIVA01000188.1 GCA_002254335.1 Bacteroidetes bacterium 4572_114
GCAACAAAAACAAAGCATCTTCAATATCTTCTGTCTCCCCTCTCATGTATGGCACAACAAAATGTGGATATATCCGGTAATCAAACCCACCAGTCCTGATTTTCATGAGACGCATCCCTGTTTTTTTTTAAATCCTTGCATGCCCATTGTATTTATAATGGTCTGCCATTGAACAGCTTTGTTTTTTTATTGTGGAACAAATGTGGAACAAATATCGCTCTTTTTTGGCGCTATTACTATAAATCCGGGCCGGGCAATCTGGTATAAAGAGCAATAATGCGAGTATATGAAAATGATAGATTATCATATTAATGTATTTTACAGTGAGGAAGATGATGGTTACATAGCTGATATACCCGATTTATCACACTGTTCAGCTTTTGGTGATACACAAAAAGAAGCATTGCAAGAAGTATTATTAGCAAAAGAAGCATGGATTGTGTCAGCCCGTGCTAATGGAAAGTCTATTCCATCACCTCATTACCGACCGGTGATTTATCAAGTTGCCTGAAATGTGAAGTGTTACAAGCAGATCGACACAATTCATTACAACCACCTGAACCTGCCGCAGTTGTTGAAAATTGGGTTAGGTGGCGAGAATATCATACATGGCTATTTCCCAAAAACTATAGAATATTTGTTTTTCGGTAACACCAACACAAACTATTTGTAATCATGGTAAAATTGTTACAGCGTTTCATCCTTTCCGGGATTATTGTTATGTCCGGATATTCATGTTCAAAAAAATTTATGGTTATTGACTCACCTGCGTGGCAACCTGAAGCAAGGGTGCTAACAACCCGGCCCGAAGTTGCCCTTGTATTGGGTGGTGGTGCGTTTCATGGGATGGCCCATGCAGGTGTAATTAAAGTTTTGGAAGATGCCGGGGTCCCAATTGATTTGATTGTTGGCACAAGTGCCGGAAGCATGGTTGGCGCCCTCTATGCCGATAAGCCACATATTGATTCGCTTGTAACACTGATAAAATCAACAACGGCCAGGGATGTTTTCGATTTTTCATTGTTCCGTTCACGGGAAGGGTTTGTTTCAGGCAGGAGATTACAAAGTTATCTTGAAAAAAACCTGAGTGTATCAGAAATAGAAGAAACAATAATCCCATTTGTTGCGGTTACCACCGATATTGAAAATGGATGCACCGTTGCGCTTAAAGCAGGCCCAATAGCACCATCAGTTAATGCATCATGTGCGATACCCGGAATATTTGAGCCTGTAAAAATGTACGGTACCACTTTTGTCGATGGCGGGGTTATCGATAACACTGCCGTAGATGTTGCAAAAGAGTATAACCCAAAATTTATTATCGCTGTTAGCATTATGGGATTTGATACAACAGTTAAGCTAAAGAATCACAAAAATGTAGTACTACGGGCCTACCATGTTGCTTCACACAGGCTCACGGAAGCGGGGCTTGAGCAGGCCGATCTTGTAATTGCCCCTGACCTCAAAGGCATCCCACTGATGAGTGGCAAGGATAATGAAAAGATGTATAAGCTGGGCATTGAAGCTACAAAAGAATTGTTGCCGGATATTAAACGAATGCTTAAGGAAAAGGGGATAGGTTTAAAGCTGGATCAAGGTATGGGGAAATAGGGTAAATATTATTTTATTGTAACTATTTAGCTGGCTATTTTATTGGCAGGATCATTAAGACCCCATCCCCAACCCTTCCCCTGTGACCGCAGGAAACCCGTATGGGCAAGGGAAGGGAGTCCCAACGCACAAGCCACTGCAGCGGCCAGTGCGGTGGAATTCTCCCCCTTCGACCGAAGGAAGTCCGTATGGAAAGGGGGAGTTAGAGGGGGTCTTTGATAGTGGACGATAGATGTGAGACTATTAAGAAGTAGCTAAATATCATTTTCTTTAAATAAAAAAAGGGAGCCCAAAACCGGACTCCCCTTTTTTATTCTGAATTTCAGATATTATCTGATAACAAGTTTTTCGGTAATTACACCTTCGGTAGTATGGATCTCCATAAAGTAAACACCTGTCTGGAAGTCAGAGGTATTTACCTGGAGGCTTTGTCCGTCAACAAACCGGTTGAAGACAATCTGTCCGTTGTTGTTCATTATCCTTACCTGATGCAGGTTGCTGGCTGTAATCCCAAGGTCTTCGATCTTGGTTGCCTGGAGGATTTCTTTTGTATCATTGTCTTGCAAGAATACAACCAATCCCATATTGTCAACATCCCAACCGTTCCAATCCAATGGAAGGACAACTTCGTAAAGCGACTGGCTGTTGAAATCGAGTGCTGTTCCCATATGGTCGGGCAACATCTTACGGCATACATAATTTACTTCATCCAAGCCAAGCCAGCTATCAGGAATATGTGATTCGATAGCTACTGCGTGTAGGGCAACATTTTGTCCGGGATACTGATAAATGTTCTCGGCTGTAATTGTAAAGTCAAATGTTGTGCCACCTGTAAATTCCGGTTCAACATCCAATTCGAACAATGAAACTTTTGCTGCACGGGTTTCATATAACGGCAGGTAAGTACCATAAAGACTTTGTGTGGCATTTCCACCAACGTGGGTAATCACACCATCGAACCATGCAGTTGGGTAACCCGTCAAAGCATAGTAATTGATCCTGTACATCGATTCGTTGGTTTCATAATCATCACCTCCGTGATATTCAATTACGCCAACATCGTGTCCGTTTTCAATCATGTCGTCAGCTCCCATTGCAGCTCCGGGACAATACTGGCACCAAGTACCTGTACCGATTTCAAGGACGACCATTTCGCGTGAAGTACCACCTTCAATAGTAGCTTCAACAGGGCCTGCACCAGCTGAGTAGCCTTCATCGTAGATTGCTTTTACATCGTACATATATGTGCCCGGGAGCAAATCCATGTCGTCGTATGATGTTTCGGTAATTTCCTGTGCTATAACTTCAGCGTCACGGTAAACATTGTAACCGAGGAAATCGTCGGATGCCGGGGCAGTCCATGTAAGGGCCACATCGTTATCGCTCACCGAAGCAACAAGGTTAGTAGGAGGTGCAAGGGCGATAAATTCGGTAAGTTCGATATTATCGAAGTGTGCTTTAGGTGTACCATTTTCGGCCCATGCATAAAGGTTCATGGCACCAAGTTGGTTGAGTGTACCTGTACCGAACGAACCGGAACTCCACTGCCATTGTACTATCTCATTACCATCCACATACATTTCAGCCCAGTCGAGGTTAATGTCAACAACAATATTTACAAAAATCCATGTGTCGTAGCTGTAGGTAAATGTTCCTGCCCCGGCGCCACCGGCATCAACCAATCCGGCCCCACCTGCATCGAAGTATGCCTGCATGCCCCACTGGCTGTTGCTTCCTGCAAATTCCTGTAAAAGGTTGAAGTAGCCGTTGAAGCCCGAAGGGATATAAACATAAAACTTAACAGCATATTTTCCTGATGTTTTATCACCAAATAATAATACAGCATCATTTGTCCCTTCGATAACCACTGAGTTACTTCCCTCAAAGGCAAATTCATCAGTAACCATTGGGTCTTCTGCGCTGCCAGGGTTACTGCTCCAGGTATCCCAATAATCAATACCTTGTGAAATGGCTTGTTGTACGAGATAATCACCCGCTGTGTAATCTTCAAATGGTTCAAAAATAAGTGCATTAGAAAGCTCGCCGAAATCAATATCATCAAAATATGCTTTTGGTGTCCCGTTTTCGGCCCATGCGTAGAGGTTCATTGCACCAAGCTGGTTTAACGTACCTGTACCAAATGATCCTGAACTCCATACCCACTCAACTACAAAATCACCATTAACATACATTTCGGCCATATCTTCATCAAGATCGATATTCATGTTTACAAATGTCCACTCATCATAGCTATATGTAAATGTTCCTGCGCCAGCACCACCGGCATCAACCAGTCCGGCGCCACCTGCATCAAAATAGGCCTGCATGCCCCACTGGCTGTTTGTACCGGCAAATTCCTGCAACAGGTTAAAGTAACCGAAAAATCCTGTTGGGATATTTACATAGAAATTCACATTCCATTTTCCGGAAGTTTTGTCGCCAAGCAAAAGAACAGCATCATTGGTCCCTTCAATTACAACTGAATTGCTTCCTGCATGGGCCACATCATTACTTACCATTGGATCTTCGGCACTGCCGGGAGCGTTGCTCCAGGTTGTCCAGTAATCCCGTCCCATTGCGTTGGCTTGCTGTACCATGTAATCACCGGCAGTATAATCTTCAAAGGTTTCCCAGGCACCTGATGGGCTGCCACCTGTAATGGTAACCGAAACAGGCCCGGCCATTGGTGATAAGCCATCATCATAAACTGCACACACCTGATAGATATATGTGCCTGGATCAAGGTCCATGTCCATATATTCAAGGTCGGTAATCTCTTCGGCAATCATGTTGCCATCCCTATAAACATTATATCCAATCAAGTCGTCATTTGCAGGGGCATCCCAGGTAACATGAACATCGTCTTCGTCCACCACTACTGCTGCAAGGTTTTGCGGGGGCAACATCTGTGGGCCGCCACCTACAATAACTGTATAGTCTTCAACTTCACCATAGCTTGAATTTCCACATGGTGTTGGGGCGGTGCTATATGTCATCCTGACCCTCATCCTGTACTGGCCGTTTGGTTGGTTGGCGGGAGGTGTAATTGTACCGGTAAAGGTTTGTCCTGACCCACCAACATTTGTCAATCCAAAAGTTTCGTTGCCGTTATTTCCGAGTTCTTTGTCCAGGTTCCAGTCAACCCAAACGGTAACAATGTCGCTCGACCATGCATTACCATTTTCGATGGTAATAGGTTCGCCAACACCTGGCTCTAAAGTAACAGTAATATCAGTATAATTTGCTACCCCACCTTGCCATCCACTTGTATTGTCAATCTCACCGCATAAAACCTGGGCAATCCATTCATCTTCGGTATTTGTGGAAGCTTCACAATAATCGGCAAAAGGGATTGTAATAACATCTTCTTGTGATATGCCCATATCAGCAGTAAATTCAATAGAAAGTTCGCCAACATACCCCGGGACAATATTGGGGTCGGCATAAACACTAAATGTTGCCTCTCCCATATCTTCAGGTTCCAGGTCGCCTACGTTTTGGGGCGTAGTGGTAAGGACTGTAAGCATTGGATCGGAACTTGTTAACATGGCAACAACACTGTATGCATCTGCCGATCCGCCATTTTCTACGTTCACGGTCATATCAACTGTTTCGCCCGGATCAAGGAACCCATTGCCGTTTCCACTTGCATCATCAATGGTATAGTTTACAAATTCAAGTTTTGGTGCATGACCTTTTATGGAAATATAGCTTTCCCAGGAATCAGTCCCATCAGTGGATTCGAGAAGGAAGGTCACTGTGTGGTTATCCGGAATATTTTCGGCACAATCCAATGCAAAGGCATTATCAATGGTAACTGTTCCATCGGGGTCTATATTTCCGAAATATTCGGTGCCATCGGTAATGGTAACATACTCATCGGAAGTGGTCATGGTTACGTTAACATTTTCGGCCAGGTCAACACCAACATTTTTCATGGTCATATCAAGGGTAATACTTTCGCCATAGTCCATCATACCATTGTTGTTACCTGTTGGATCATTAATCAGATATGAATCACCTACTACGTAAGCCCCATCGGGAGGGATAATATCCACCTCAGCTTCGTAGCGGAAATAATCTTGTTTAGTTACAGTAACAACCATAACATTAGGCGGGAGCTGTGGCTCGATAATCAGGTTATTTGCACCTCCCTGGCTTACTGTGGCGGCAATAATTTCGCCGTTAACGGTAAGGGCAATGTATGCACCTTCGTCAACAACTACTGTAAATGTGCCTTCGCCGGCATACAGGATTGGGTTGTGTGTTACGGCAAGGGTTTGTGGCACTTCTGTGTATAACTGGAGGAAAGCCCCGCCGTGGTGGTGGAACAGGTTGTAAGTTACCTCTTTGTTATTTGTGTTATATGGCCAGTTGCTTTGCTGGAGGAAATATTTACCGGCGGCATTGCCGAAAGCAGGCAGCACGCCCCTTTCATCAACGTAAGGGCCGTAATCGGGCATAAAGTCAGGGTTTTGGTTGTCGAACATGCCCCAAACATAGGTATCGTTAACAAATGAGTAAGATACTTCAGAAGCAGCAATTATTCCAAGTGCTCCGGCATTTTG
>NIVA01000189.1 GCA_002254335.1 Bacteroidetes bacterium 4572_114
AGAAGTGTTTACTTGTGAAGTTGAATATGATATTTCCCGACCAAACCATGATGGAAGCTTCGTTTCAAATGGTTTATCTATTATTTCAGGTTTCAAACTTGAAGAGCTTGGTATTGATGGGGATTTGGCAAACTCAATACTAATTTACCCCCATCCTGCCAAAGATGAGATTTTTGTTCAAATGGATTTTCAGGGAAATATTCACTTAGAAATTGTTGACCAGTTGGGGAATAATGTTTTAACGCAAAATGTTTCAAGTGAAAATAGCAGGATAGATGTATCATCTTTATCAATCGGGGTTTATCTTATTAAAATTAAAGGTGTCGATATTTCAATAGTTAAGAAATTAGTGATTAAGTAAAATTTATTTACCCTTATTGATCATTTTCGGAGAAATACATTCAAAAAAGCCGCCCTCAATCCCAGGCGGCTTTTCTTTTCCATAAAGGCGGTTTATTAGCGGACCGTTAGCACGAAACTCTGCATGGCAAAATTCAATTCCCACGAAGTGGCTTTAATTTTCAAACGGACATCGTCCGTCCGTCTGGATTTGCACATCAGCAAATTTCCAAATTAATGTAGTTTCTTAATTGCCATACTCCTCATAAAACTTTTTTATTTCAGTTGACAGGTCGGCAAAAGCAACAAAATGATTTTTACAACCCTTGCGCGAACAGAACATTACCTTGCCGCCCATCTTTATTGGTAGCGAGATCAAAGGGGCACCGCACAACTCACATGTCATGTTCCCTTTAAGTTCCTGGTTGCAATCAGGACAGAAAAAACGGACAATTTCGCCATCATTTATTGTTATGTCGGAAACTTGATCATAACAATCGTAAACTGAACAAAGCCTGACTGTTCCATAATTTGTTCCATTTTGAATGTTTAACTTTATGGTGGGCCTTTCGTGTAATAAAGTGTCCCTGTCCATCAAAGATTTTCTGTTATTTGGGCATATTACCTCTATTGATACAAGTTTTGCCATAATTTTTAGATTTAGAGTGTTATATAATATATGAATAATTTAGCCGATAAATGTACTAAAAAATATTTGAACCTAACAAATTATTGAAATAATGATTTAATGAAACCAGTGTTTTCGTTATTCCATTTCCGAAAACCCGAAACCTTTCAATTCCTTTTGAATAACGGTATTTAAAGTTTTGGCTTCGTAAATTCTAACAGAACTATCGGTAAGTTGTTTTAAACCAAAAACTTTATCGCTGTGCCGGGGTTTAAAGTTTTTGAAATCGTTGATGAAAATATCCATTGCCTTTCTCTCAGGGAAAATAATATCGGCAACCGAAATATTTTCATCAATGATTTTTAATTTCAAATAGTAAAATTCATAAGCGGCACTATTATCAAATAAACCAATCCATTTGGGCACAATATTTTGTAAGCCCAACGGCCCCTTTATCATCTTTACCTGCGATTGTTGAAAATAATCCTGTCCAACATCCCGAAAGGCCGGTATTGAAAACTGCGGTGCATCAATTTTATCAAGGATGGCCTTACCAATTCTAAAGGTTGATGCCCTGGCTTGCCGCCCCCCTGATCCGTTGATTACCGAAATATACACCGGCCCTTTGGCAGCCTGGTACTGATAAGAGTTGAGGCAATCGGGGGTATGTGCCGAATCGCTGGTTGTACACTTATAAGTTTTGATGCTGTAAATCCCGAATGCCGACCCCGGGGTGTCCATCAAATAGATTTCGGCCTTAACTTTTTCATCACCAATTGTAAACTCCTGCACCCTGATATCTTTAAAACCATATTCGAGATAGACGTCTGCCCCACCGTTCATGTAGCCCCACAGTGCGTTGCCATCAAATGTTTCGTTGCGCGTTATTTTAGCTTCGGGCAAATCACTATCTTTCAGTTGAACGATCTGGTGTTCCTGTCCTGATAAAGAATACGAGCACAAAAGGATCAGAAATGCTGCGATGTATTTCATAATATAACGGGTGTATTTATCACAAAAGTAGGCCAAATAATTGATTTACAATAATCAATCAGACAACCTGATAAGTATTTTTTGAAACCAATTGTTTTGTGCTGTGCTTATTTTAAAAATGTAAACCCCGGTCGTCAGGTTGTGATTTTTTAGGTCTATTTGATGCATGCCTTTGTTAAACTGCCGGTTGGAAAAGACAGTTATTGTTTTGTTTTTTGTGGAAAATATTGTCACACCATAAAACCCTGGTTCCGGAAGGAACAAAAATACTGATGATAAATCCTGCAAGGGGTTTGGGAAGATGTGTGGTGGATTAAAGTTTGTCAGTTCTTCAACCCCAACACAAGCATCCACATAAACAGTTTGTTCGGCAGAATTTTCACATCCGTTACCATCAACAAAAGTGTATGTAAGCCAATGTGTGCCCGAACCGGCATTGTTGGGATGGAAATAACCACTATCAATTCCAGGCCCCGAATATTCGCCACCGGGCGGACTTCCTTCAATTAATCCATAAGGGGGCCAGTTAATACATTGATCAGGGATTTCATCAAAAATAACATCCGGCAAAGCATTGACATGGATATATTTTTCTTTTATCAAAGTATCGCAAATCGTGTCGTGGCAAACAATCATTGTAACATCAAACTCACCTGGACAGTTATAATTCACAACAGGGTTTTGTTGGTATGAAACCGGTGGCGCCCCTCCCTCAAAAACCCATTCCCAGGAACTAACGCTTCCGCTGGAAAGGTCGAGGAATTCAACATCGGAACCTTCGCAAACTGTGTCATTATCACAACTGAAACCTGCTGTAATATTCGAGTTCACAGCATAAAACTCATAAGTGAAGGAATTTTTAAAAAATGGGATTTGTTTTACAACATACCAATTTCCATTTTGGATACTTCCCAACCTACAATTATTATATGTGAGCAGCCCATCTCCGGCACTATCAAATATTGAAAACTCATAGCAACCCTCTTCAAAAAAACGAACAGTTTCGCTGACATAGGAATTAGGGAAATAGTAAGGCCCACCGGAACCCATTACCACATTATTTTCTGTGTTTCTTACTTCCCAGGATGTTTCTCCGGGGAACTGATCCAAACGTAGCTTAATAATAATTTCATTGTAAATTGTTATGGCAGCTTCTGTGTAAAAAGTTGTTGTGTCATTATGCAGGTATTCATCAATTTGCCCGTTGGGCCGTGATGTATAAAAAACCATTTCGTTATCGACTTCAGGCAACATGATATCAGGGAAGGACAATGTGGTTATCTGTTGAGGGTTTAACGTGCCTTCAAACAGAAGAGAATCCTGCAACTGGTCATTTACCTGAAGGTTTAGGCTAAATGATGTGACAGTGTCGATACCGAGATTTTGCACATAAACAGAAGCATCATCAAAACCATTACAATCTTCACCAGCAACCCCGTTGATGTTTTTTATACAAATATCCAAATCATTGATGCTGAAAAAAATCGGGATACTTGCATCCTGAACAATTTCTTTTGTGTTGTCGTTTTGAAGAAATGCAATTAATGTATGGGACCTTCGATGGGACAATTCATCAAATGTAAAAGGGATTGCAAAAAATAATGTGTCGTTTGTCGAAAAATCGGCCAGGGAGCCATAGTGGTCAGGTAGCATTTTATGCTGAATGCAATGGTTAAAGGTCAGATTATAATATGGCGCTTCTACTGTATCAATGGTTAATGCCAGGTGTAATGTCAGCGAATCGGTTGGATAAGCATCTAACATGTAGGCTGACACATTCGCAATATAATTGGACGAATCAATTTTTGCCACGTCAATTTCCAGGTCAAAGGAAGTGTAATCGTTTAATAAGGGGGTGAAGGCATAAAGATAATCTACATATAGAGATTGATTACCACCACCAACTTCATGTACAATGCCATTGAAAAAAGCAACTGGATAGCCGGTTGTATTATAATAATCTTGTCGAAAAATAGCGGCTTCATTTTCAAATTGGCCATCTGAACATATACAATAATCGTGTCTGACGATCACAACCGGATCGCTATTTTTAATTATTTCCATAATGCCCAATTCCGCACCATAAAGATTAACGCATAAAGTGCCGGCAAATACTTCCATTAAAACATGTTCCCTTTGAATTTGATTTGAATAATCATTCATTTCATTTATTATCAAAGGTTTAATCGTTACAGAATATTTAGACTAAGTCAATCTTTTCGAGCTTTATTTTATCCATATCCGCCACGCCCAGTTCGAGGTCCTGCGCAAGGTTCAAAAATATTTTTCCCTTTGGTGATTCTTCTTCCTGCACACCTTCGGCAATGCGCTTTTTCAGCACTATTTCGTAGCCCACACGGTCAACGGCCACTGGATCGGTGCCAATAAGGATTGTGCTATAATCGCAAAAAAACTGAGGGTTGGCCCCCGGCCCGCCATCAAAACAACCTTTAATCCCGTCAACGATATTTAGCACCACTTTATCGCGCAGCGGAGGGAAAGCACAAACCTCAGCAGTAGTTTCCGCCCAAAGCTTTTTGTGCAAACGGGCGGTATTGGTCACTGCGCCATAAGCCAGGTTTTTAAGACAAAGCGTAACAGATGAACCGGCATTTTTCAGGATGGGCACATTGATGATCTTGTCAACTTCCCGGGTGCAAATTTTCGAGAAGTAAGATTCTTTGCCGCTGTTCACCATGTAGGGCAAGGTGTAGGCATCGTATTCCTCTTCGCAGTCGGCCCAATAAAACCAATCTTTGTCAATCATTTTTTCGCCATACAAAACCCCGTCCTTACCGTAAAACCCACCATCTTCATCCTGCTGCTCGGTGCCCCTTATTTTTATTCCCGGATAGTTTTCGCTTGTATAACCAACCTCGTGGAGTTGCATTTCACGGCGGTCCCAAATCACAATATTTTCCTTTGGCACACCAGCCTCTTCCAGTTGCCTGATGATGGATTTGGTAACAGCATGGCTGGTTGAAAGCGGTTTCCCGGCCACAGGGTTTAATTTCAAGCCAATGGTCTCATCAGGTGAGACAAGTTGTAGCCAGGCTTCACTAAGTGAGGCAGCCCTTGTTAATGTCAACATACCTTCTTTGATCATGTCGTATGCAGCCGGTTCAACAGGTTCGTTGTCAATAATGCAGTTGGCATGATTTGCCCGGACAACCCTGCCAGGATATTTTCCGGGCATCGAATTTTTATTGCGCGGATATTTCTTTTTGATTTCATCGATGTTGGTGGCAGGTTTTTCATCTTCAGGTTTTTCCTGTGCCTGGCTTTGGCTTACCAGCAACGGCGACATTATTGTAGCGCCCAGCCCCCCGGCAGCAGC
Organism: Bacteroidetes bacterium 4572_114; assembly: GCA_002254335.1. Taxonomy (GTDB): domain Bacteria; phylum Bacteroidota; class Bacteroidia; order Bacteroidales; family 4484-276; genus 4484-276. The sequence continues at coordinate 5,298 of NIVA01000189.1, forward strand.
CAACCTAAAAAAGTTACGGCGACCTGTTTTTTTATTGTCTTTCATTTTAATATTTAATTAGTGGTCAAATGGATAAGCCGTCAAAGTTAGAAAAAATATCTAAATGAAATTTTTTTAATATCTTGCAGGGAAATTTTAAAATTCAACAAAATGGAAAATCAACAAGGTCTTGACAATTATCAAAAGTATCAGGATTACCTGAAACAGCCGATGTCGGTGGGCGAATGGTTTATCGCCATATTAATAACTGCTATTCCGCTGGTTGGCTTGATTATGCTGCTGGTATGGGCATTTTCGCCCGACACAAATATCAATAAAGCCAATTGGGCAAAAGCTACATTGATATGGATGGTGATAGGGATTATACTTGCTTTCTTTATCTTTGGGGTAATAGGGTTGGCCTTTTTGCAGGATTGGTATTAATCGGGTAAATGCCGGGTGTCCGGTGTTTGGTGTTTGGTGACGGATGACCGGTGGCCAGTATTTGACCATTAAAATATCGGGATTAAACACCAGTTACCTGTCAACCCCATCACCCGGCACCCGACACCCAGCCTCCCTCACCCATCCTCAATTTAATATTCGAGGCATTTGAATCAGCATCCAACACCTGTCACCCGTCACCCGTCATCCATCACCCGGCACCCGGCACCCGGACACTCAAACCGGATCATCGTTGTCTTCAGCGTACCACTCGGTATAAGAAGTAACGGTCTCCCACAATTTTAAATGGTGCAGGCTGACGTTACCGGGCAGGGCTTTTTTGATCCTTTCGGCAAAATCCAGGATCATAAATTCGCTTGTGGGCTGATAATCCACTATCACAATCCTTTCGAAATTTTTCTGCATTTCATCCAGGAGCGGCCGGGGTGTGTCATTGCGGATCACCAGCGAATGATCCAGTTCATCCACAATCAACCCCTTGATTATATACTTCAGGTCTTTAAAGTCGATGACCATCCCAAATTTCGGTGAGGCGGGATCGTTAATCGGTTCACCAATCAGGGTGACCAACAATTCGTACGAATGGCCATGGATATTTCTACACAGCCCGTCGTGGCCCGGCAACGAGTGGGCCATATCAAACTTGTATGCCTTTGTAATTCTGATTTTTGCCACTTTGGTGAATTTTTTTTGGAAGGTCTATTTTTTCTAATATTTCTTTTGCTTTCTCAAGCTTTTCAGGAAATAAAACCTTGTCCCTGAACTGTTCTAATTTTTTGTCAAATACAATTATTGGTATTATAGATTGATTTAACTCTTCTATTGTGGTCATGTTGTAATCTATGAGTTCAGTCTAAAAAGTAAATATTTGGGTGATAGCTGTCAGACAGTTTAGGTTAAAAGTCAGGCATATAATATTTTAGCTTCAGTGTTTTATTTAGGAGACAACTGTCTGACAGCTTTTTAGACCGGACTCATCTATTTTATTTCACAAATCTAAAAGTAACCGGAAAATTACTTCCACTTTCTTTGATGGTCAAAAAATAAAAACCCTTCGGAAGTTCGCTTGCATCTATTTTTATATCATCACCGGCCAAAAATTCAGAGCTATAAATACTTCGGCCCATTTCATCAATAACAGAAACAAGCAGTCCGCAAGTTGACGCAACCCCGGCAGTCCTGATATTAATTTCGCTGGTTATGGGGTTTGGGTAAATATTAAAGTGTGACCGGCCGATCAATATGTCATCTGCCGTAGAAGTATCAAACCAGATGTCATCCACA
>NIVA01000190.1 GCA_002254335.1 Bacteroidetes bacterium 4572_114
ATTAACGATTTTTGATTTTTGATTTGTGATACCGACCTGGCATCGTCCGTAGGACATGCCAGCGTCAAAGGAGAAAAAGATATAAGATGTTTGATGTGTGATGTGTGATGTGTGATGTTTGATGTGTGATCTGGCAGACACTATATCAAAAATCTTACATCTTACATCTTACATCTTACATCTCACATCCATACGGATTCCCCCGGTCATCGGACATCTGATATCATCTGACTTAACAAACAGTGAAAAGAAAAGAATTACAGCCTGTAAAAATCACACTTACCCAACCGAAAGATCAGGGTTCCACTTTATACGTGAGGGCTTGGCCCCATTGTTTACACCTTCGACAAACATATCGGCACACATTTTTAAATCTTCGTGATAGCCCCCCTCGAGTACGGCAAAAACCTGTTTGAATTGTTTTCGTAGCCGGTAGCCACATTCGTAAAATGCATGGTATGAATACATCAGGTTTAAAATACGGTCTTTCCTGAAACCATCAAAACCGGCAGATACACCAATAATGTCAGCCCCAAATTTGTGGGCGGTATCAATGGCCTTGTCCACAGCTTTTAAAAAATCTTTTTCGCCACTATTTTCCGGTATTGGAATATTAAGGTTTTTTCCCAGGCCGTCACCCTTACCAATTTCCATAAATGTCCCGGTAAACGGGTAAACATTTTGCTGATGTATTGAGCAGTAAAAAACACGGGGGTCCTTATAGAATATTGCCTGGGTACCATCGCCATGATGCCCGTCGATATCTAAAATAAAAACCTTTTTGCCTTCATTGGCAAGTTTAACAGCGGCAATTGCAATGTTGTTGAACAGGCAAAACCCGGAAGCTTTTTCGCGAAAAGCATGGTGCCCCGGTGGCCTGGTTAGGGCAAAATCCCCTTGTTCGGAAGCCTTGATGGTTAGGCCAACTGCCAAACATGCAGCTTTGTAGCTAACCGGGGTCAATTCTATTTCGGCCAAGGTATCACTGTTTTGGCAACATCTTTTTATAGATTCTATGTAATCTGCCGAATGTACCAGTTCGAGGAACGGCCCACCGTCAAAATCAGTATCGGGCAATCCTACAAAGTCTTTCAGCCTGTAAGCACCCTCATAAATACTGTTGATATTATGGTTGAGGAATGTCTTGTTAAATAAGTATTTCATCTGTTTAAAAATTGCCATCCCGCACGTGCGGGACACGAATGTTTTTTTACTTTTTCAATCATACTTCCCTGCCCTGTGAAATACTTTCAAAACCAAAGGTTTATTTCACAGGGTGAATGTGATTGAAATTAATCATGGGCGTTTCATTTGTTATGGTATTGATGCGAAAGTAAACAATATTATTATTTGTCATCAATTTGTTTAATAATTTAAACAATAGCCAGCAAACAAAAACCCCAGGGTTTTATTATTGATGGTATTTACAGCGGTATCGAAATTATCTGATCGGGTACCAAATCGTGGAAAGATGCAGCAAAAAAAGCTATTGCCAGGACATCAATAACTATAGATGAGCTTAGTAATGCCGAAGTAATTGAGCAAGATACGAAAACTAAAGATGGGGCAACTGCTGCCTATCGGACAAAATAAAGTGTGTCATTCAGGTTTAAGGATGAATGATGAATCAAAATTTCCGTTTTTCGGCAAAAGCATTCCGGTTATAGTCGGGACACTTTTTCCTTTAACATCCGAAGGGCATGGGCAAATCTCATTATTTTAGGATTCAGCCGTGGTTCCTAAAAGAAAATGAAAATACACACTTACAGAACAAGAATATGATTATCCCAAAGCAACTCACATACATGAGGGCAATGATACTAAGGAGCATGATCACACAAAAACTCCCGCAATTGCATATAAATTTATCAGTTACCATAATATATATATTTAAATGTGAATAAAAAAAATTCTAAAAAATTACCATAAGTAGGGCCTAATGAAAAACTCAGCACCCCCATCAAGGGTATTTGGTCATGCAGCTAGCTTAAAAATTAGAATTAAATTCTTGTGGTTTTCATTTTTCCAATTTGATGGCGACATGAAATATCTTGGTTGCGTTGCTGAAAAACTTACACTGACCTTATCAAAAAGGCACGGGTGCAATAAACCTGATCGGCAAGTACTTCTTTTGGGTAATATCCGAACCTGGCCTTGAACTTTTCAATGTAACCCACCATGTGGCTTCCCTCGTTGAAAGCATCCCAGCTGATTTCGTCCAGAAATGATATCCCATCGACCATCGATACGTGGATATTGGCCCCAAATTCTACTTTTGCCTGGCTTTTGCCCCTTACTATCGGCCTTATGTGGGGTTGGTGAATGCTTACAATACGATGATCCACGCTTTTGGTGCGCTTATCGTACATTTCTTTTTGTTGCTGATAATATAAAATTGCCAAAGATGATTATTTTGTTATTGAAGTTGAGGATAACATAATATATTTTGTTGACAGAGGTAGAAAAGGAGAAATTTTGCCTAAGTCAGAGAACAAATTTTTGATAAAATATCCGGGTGAACTTACTTTCACTTTCGAAATTTCAGAAAATGGAAAGATAGAAAGTATGATCGCCAATTTTAATGGACATCAGATTCCGGCAAAGAAAATATACGAGTAATTAGTTTTACATTTTTGTTGTCCTGTCCGATAAATACAAACGTTTTCCACATTCCTATCATCGACTTTTGCCCTTAATCAGTGTTTGTCCATAATGTCCGATTTCTTCGTTACGCTCGGCTTTAAACTCAGTCATCCGTACAGGCTCCTGACTTTAAAGACTTCGCAAGCCTCGAACTCGAACATTCTGAACCAAACACCGACTTTATGGACGGCTATTTAATAATTAAATAAAAAGGGTATATCATGAAAAATTAAGGTTCCATTTATTTGTTTTTTGCATTTCATTTGTTTTTTGCAATGCGCTTTTTTCTCAGGGCTTATTTACTGAACATCTGGTATTTAATGATTTCGGTAATGCGGTTTCTATTGCCGGGGCCGATTTAGATGGCGATGGCAATATTGATATCCTGGCCACTTCAAACAGCCCTGGAAACAAGGTAAGCTGGTTTGAAAATGATGGGTACCAAAACTTTACGGAAGACACAATTATATCAAACTGGGGCCAGCCAAGTTCTGTCCAAGCTGCCGATTTTAATAATGATGGAAACATGGATATTGCTGCAGAGGCCTGGATTGACGAACTGGCATCGGTGTATTATAATGACGGGAATGAAAATTTTACTGAAGAAATTATTTCTGAAACAGCGTATGAGTTAATTAAAATAATTGTAACCGATCTTGATCTTGACGGCGACCACGATATTTTGGGTGCCACCTATGCAATTAATGATATAAGATGGTGGGAAAATTCGCTATATGATGTCTCTTTTGGAGGCATCCCGGTTTCAGGAAATGCCCCGTTAACAGTTGAATTTACCGATTCTACATATCTCGCTAATCCAATAAACCAACATGCATGGGATTTTAACAATGATGGCACTATTGATTCATATGTACAAAACACTTCATGGATATACGTGAAACCCTGGATATATTCGGTAAGCCTGGAAGTTCAAACCGATTCCCTCACAAAAAAGATTGTTTACCAAGATTATATTTCTGTCGGGCCATTTGTATCAATTGAGGAGATGGGTAAACAAACCTCAAAGACAATCTCCAATTTAAAAAACTATCCAAATCCTTTTATTTCTGAACCACTATAAGCTATACACTTAATGACAATAGTTGGGTTAAATTATCAATATTGGATATCACTGGAAAAGTTATTAAAAACCTAATCGACAGTAAGCAGGGCCAGGGAAACTACAAAATAAAATGGAACGGAAAAACCAGTAATGGTGATGATGCTGAAAACGGGGCATATTATTATAGGTTGGAAACCAGAGGAAATGAACAAACACAACAGGTGATAAAACTCAAATAACAGCTAAAACCTAAAGTTAGAGCTTTATGTATTTGGTTTTTAGGGCTACCCGCTTAAAGATGGACAAACCAAAAAAAATATTGCCGCTAAACTTGTCCGTCCATACGGATGCCTTTCAGTCATATGGATGCGCGAATTTATAATGAGTTGATAATTAGATTTGTGAATAAATCAGGTTAATATTAGTGATCCTGAAGTTCAAACTCCTTCTCGGCAATTAGTTGGCCGGACAGGAATAGCTGGAAGCTGTATTTTCCAGGCAGCTTTTTATCTATGGAAATGGAACTCTTTATGGTCGAGGTGGAATCATCGGGGTAGAGGCCGATCTGTTTCCGGTAAACAGATTTGCCGTCCGGCCCTATCCAGTCTAAGTGGAATATGAGATCGCTGTTATTGAAGGCGAAACGGTTCCCTAAGTTTATTAAAGCACGTACCCTCCGTTTTTTCTTTATTGTAAAAATAGTGCCCTCACCAATCAGTTTGCCGGTCTTCTTGCTTGTTTTCCGGTAGAGTGTGATATGGGGCGCCAACTCTTCGGCCATCGAAGGGGTAATGATTAATTCGGGGAGCAGCTCGAATTTCTTCTCTGCAATCAGTTCGCGAAAATAGTAAACCCTGAAGCTGTATTCCCCGGCCTGCCGTTTTTCGGGTGAGATTGAGACTGAACTATTTATGACCGTGGCAGTGTCTCCGGGGGACAGGTTGATCTGTTTCCTGTAAAACGACCTGCCGTTGGGGCCGATCCAATCTAAGTGGAACATCAGGTCGCGATCAATAAGGTTGAAATGGTTTTCCAAATCAACAACAGCGTAAACCTTCGCATTTTCCATGATCGAAAAAACTGTTCCGGCACCGATTTGCCCACCGTCCACTTTATTTAATTTTCTGCAAAACGTGATGTTCGCCGAAATATCGCCAGCTTTCTTTGCAGGATAGATTATTGTTGAACCGGCAGTAACAACGGGTGTTTCAACACGGCTTGAACATCCGGCCAATATCATTAAAGTTATCAGGGAAATTGTTATGGTTGTGTGCTTCATCTTTTTCATTCTTGTCACTCCCTCTGTTAAATCATTTGAATGAAATAATTTTTGCTCCGGCGTTTAACCCCAAAAAACCATTTACATAGAGGAAGCATAATTACAAGCATGGCCAACACACCAATCAACGACTCCATTACGCCGCCCTCACGATAAAACAAGCCGATACGCTTAACAAAGATACCCAGGATGGCAAGATGTGCGGCATAAAAAAACAGGGGCACCTTACCCGGGATGCTGAAAACTTTTAAAAGTTTTGGGGCTGCCCTTCCGATGACAATAAATGTTGTGACCCCTAAAACCACCATTCCAAAAAACCAAAGGTTCATAAAGAGGCTTGGCGGATATTTCTGGTCTAAGAAAAACGACCAGGAGGCAAAATCGGAAAAGTGGTTGAGTGTCCCAAACCCGCGCCCCATACGTAAAGCTATGGCCAAAAGAAACGCCAGTGCGGCAATTGCACTGCCCATGAGTATCCGTTGTTTGTCTGTTTTCCAGGCCTGGAGCCACCCGTTGGCCATTACCGACCCCAATATTGCGAGGGCAAACCAGGGCAAAACCGGGTATTTGTTAAACTTACCGGAGTCGATGAATGTTTGCATAAAAACTGTGGCCCAGGTATCATCGGTATTGTAAGGGATTTGAAGCAAAAAGGGATGGATGACCAGGATAGCAAGTGCAATGAGAAGCCGGAACTGCCAGCGCATTTTGATGATCAGGGCAAGCAAAATCATGGAAAAGCCAATACTGGCAATTATCCCGAAATGCCAGGGGTTGAAAACCTTAAAGCCGCCCCAGGAGGAGTTCACCCAAGTCATTTGAACAAACACCAGGAACAGGCCGCGCTGGATGAGGTGCCAGCGTGTTGACCAATCGGAAGCACCTTTTTTTACCCGCCGGTGATACGACCACCAGACCATGGCCCCGTTCATCATTAAAAATCCGGGGGCGCACAGATAGCCAACGTACCTGAGGGCAAACTGTGCCCAGTTGGGGAAGAGCGGATCAAACGGGTCCAAGTGCAGCCAAATGGAATTAAAATAGTAGGAACAATGACCAACCAGCATAAGTATCCCGATAAAACCACGAAACTGGTCGATAAATTCGAAGCGTTGCTTAACTGCGAGTGTATTGCTCATTGGTTTTTGTTATTTGCCCGGTTGTCTGCATTTTGCTGAACGGTCATTTGCTTCGCGTTATTTGTGGTCATTTTACTTCGTGTCATTTTGTAATCATTCATCAATGACCAAAAATCCCCCTCCCCTATTTCGGGATGGAAATAACAATCAAACCTGTTTCTTCATCTGCCACATAAATGTAGTCATCATCAATATCCAACCCCAGTGCGTATTCAGTTTCAACAATACCGATTAATTTAGGATTGGCAACATCGCTGACATCAAGAACCTGAAAACCACCCAACCCGGCGGCCATATAAACTTTGTTGTCTTTATAGATAATATCCCGGGCAAAACCAGGAGTGTCGTAACTGCCCACAATATGCACGTTTAAAGTATCGGAATAATCGATAATTTGCAGGCCGGCAGTACCACAAGCCAAAAATGCCAGTGATGCACCGTCCACTAATGCAATAGATTCGGCATAGCCAGGTGTGTCGGTCCAGCTAACAAGTGGAAAAACCCCCCAGCCATCATCAAACTCGGATATATCGAATATTGATAACCCGACTTCACCGCAAGCCACCAACATCAAGGCACTGTCGTTGGTTACCGAAATACCACGGGCATACCCTGGTGCTTCAGTTTTTCCACGGGGGTCAGGTTGTGTAGGATAGCTAATATCGGCTATGTACACACCTTGCTCACTTATCGCGGTAAACAAATAATCACCCATTATGTAGAAACTTTTAGATGGCTTCATGGGTAAATTCGAGAAGGTTACTACAGGTTCGTACGGATCGGACACATCAACAACAGTTACACCAAATCCGCCGGCAGCGAGATACACCACGCTATCCTTCATGTCAATCTTAGCAGAATATCCGCGCACACCTTCAACGGTTGCCGAAACAGTTTGAGGATCTGTTGGGTCGGTAATATCCAATATCAACAAACCACCCTCACCCTGGGCCATATACAATAGATTGTCTTTTTTTATAACATCCTGGGAATATCCCGGAGTATGAAATTCGGCGACAATTTTATACCCGCCCGAAAGGTCTTCCGGTTCAATTGAATCGGGGGTGGTCGGTTTGCCGCAACCCCATAAAATAGTTGAACCGATAAGTAATAAAACAAACAATTTGTAATTTTTCATCTTCTAAATCCTTATAATTATTAATTAATTTTCAGTTATTAAAATTTGAGGTTATATACCAGTTTAAACCCAATTTTATTTTCATGGTAATCCTTTTCACTCGACACATAATCACTATTTATTAAAGCTTTGGTGTCTGTATCCCTCATAAGCCAGTTATAAAACAGGGATAGCTTCAGGTATTTTTTTAACGTAATATTATAGGTGGCATAAATGCGATAGTTTTTATCGTAACGGCCAGCATGCAATTTATCCACAAGTGGAGAGTAGGGCGATGAATAATACCGGTTAAGGAGCAGGAAGTCAACATCGAGGTTATTGCTGCGTTTTGCCAGTTTGGGCAACTTCCAAACAAAATGGCGGACATAAAAATCGGGAATGTAGCTGTATAAAATTTTAATGCTGGCACTTTTAGTAATATACTGCTGAAAACCAACACCCCAATAGAGCCAATCCTTGATGTTGTTTACAGCATAAATTTTTGGGCTAATGCTTGCATTTATCCTGGTCTTGGCTTTTTTAAAAATCTTTGGGCGGCAAATAACTTCTAAAGAAGGATTAATGATCAGGTCGTCGTAAGTTTCGATATGAAAGCGTCCTTCATCCTCACCATTCATAAACCTATTCAGGTATTTTTCTGAATACTTCAGGATATTATCGTCATAAACCATGGCAAGCCCAACCCTCAGTTCGAAATATTTTGTTTTTTTCTTCTTCTTTTTCTTTTCCTGACCAAAGGCCCCGCCGGCTGGGAGTAGTACGGTGAGTGCCAACAGAAGTAAAAACAGTTTGTGGGGCTGGAAATATTTGTTTGTTTTGAATCTTTGCATATTTTTATTGTTTATTTAGTTTCAGGTTTGACCGTGGAAGGGATGCAATCCCCGATCCCGAAAGCTTTCGGGAACGAGGGGATGGCGGCCCTGGCACCAGGGTTTCCATCCCTTCCCTTTGGTCAGGGATTTAAACCCTTGCGTTACACTGGTTTCAGGTATCAAGTTGTGCTTGGCTTCCTGCACTTTGCTCTCTGCACTTTGCTTAATCATCCGGCAACAGGGATACCTATTCTTCCAACTTTACATCTTTTTTTGGTAGCAACAGCCGGCCTAACACTGTGCTTTTATCCTGATCTAAGGGAAGGATTTCATAAGTATGTTTTCCTTTAGGGACGTTAATAACAAATTCGCGGGCTTTCCCGGGGATTAAATCTTTGTTATCTTTATAAACTGCTACCTCCGAACGCCGGCTGCTCAATTGGTATGTATTTAACACTTTATCGTTTTCTTTTACCTGCAACCGGTAATGTATCCTCCCCTTCATGTGATAATGATTTTCGATACGGGTCATTACGCGCAATTCAGTTGGGCCATTAATACTAATCTTCAAAGGATTTTCAATAGAAAACCGATAATAGTTAACCGATGTTTCCCTTGAAATTAAATCAACAGGTTCGGATGGCTGCATTGGGGAAAAAGCTATCCATTCCTGTTTTTTTGCTTTCGTTGGTATCAATTTATACCTTACAGCAACAGGCACCTCAAGGTCTTCCAATAAAAACTCAATGGTATGGTCCCCACGCCCCAGCTCAATTTCAAAATCAATAAGCTGGCCGGGCACCCCCAGGGTACCGTTTAAATAGGTGGCACTTTTAGAACGGACAGCACCACTAATATTTTCTTTTTTCTGCTCCCCGCCATCTATTATGTACAAAATATCGTATTTTATTTTGGTACCGGCATCCGGCACAAAACGGCCACGGGTAAGTACCCTAAGGATTGCCGGCCCCCTTACCGAAATAACCGATGGTTTTTCGTGGTCCAGCGAGTAGTACGACCTGGATTTTTCGGAAACAATGGTAGTAACCTTCTTTTGATGGTTCGTTGGTTTCAGATATTTGGGTTTACCAGCTGATTGGGCCAGTATTGCCGAACTTAGGAACATTAGTACTGCGAAGCTGAGTAAGATCTTTTTCATATGCGTTTAGTTTTTATTAGTTCTGCTTTTAGTATCATGTGTTGCCCGGGTAATGTTTCAATGCTTCAATGCTTTAATGAGTCCGGTCAAAAAAGCCATTTTTTGCCGCTAATGCGCTAATATAATTTTCTAATTACCTTATAATGATGTGTCTGGAAATAGTAAAATTTCGCTAATTATCAAAAACTTCGTTTTTAGACCGGACTCTTTAATGTTTCAATGAGTTAATGATTCTCTCATTTTAACATTGTATCATTTTACCATTGTACCATTGTATCATTTTAGCATTATATCATTTCTTCAACAACCTCCTACACAACCGGCAAGTCATCAGTATCATCGTTACGAAAACTTTCCGGGTTTGTTTTTTTATTTATTGAAACAGGAATAGGATCTGTACCGAGTTGATGGTGTTTCTTTTCGCTGAAATAGACGAACAGTATCACAATAATTAAAATCAACGTAGCAATCCCGGTAACAACCATACTGTATTTTTTTTGGACAAAAATTTCACCAACCCCTGGTTCAGGTAACGGCACAGGGCTACTGGGCAATCCATATTTCGCAAGCAATTGGTTTATATTCAAAAGATGGATAATAGGGACATCCTGCTGTCCCATTTGAACAATAACACCACGGACAGGAAAGTTTTTCATGGGCAAATATTCGGTAAGCCCGGGTGGGATAAGTTTGCCATTGATTGTATTTCCCAGGCTGGCAATACCGCCACCAACATTAATATATGCTTTTATCGGCTGCCCCCCGCTATATTCTTCATAAATCCCCATTCGCCTGGCAATGCTTTTTTCAAGATATTTTTCATTAATAAATTCAATATTGTTCCGCTGTATGGCATCAACAATCAAATCCCGCCCTTCGGGGCTTAACCCGCGTCCGAGGTCAGCGCCCCCACCAATGGAAGCAGCTACCGACCTGCTGTTAAATATGTTGGATTTGTAAAAAATGTCCTCCATATCCAGCCAGGTAAAAAAGGGATCGTT
>NIVA01000191.1 GCA_002254335.1 Bacteroidetes bacterium 4572_114
AATCTATGATGGAGATAAATTTTTAATAAAAATTAGAAATAATCTGGACCCCGTAAATTTGGATTAAAATATGACTCGTTAACCTACCTGCGAAAATTGGTGTTAAATAGGACCTAAGGGGGAAATACTTTTCGTGAAAACGCGGGATTAAAATCGGGTAACCTGTTCCCTTCCTTTCTTTTCTCATCTCATCTCATCTCATCTCTACATCCTATCCATCCATCCCCGGAAGGGAAGAAAAGAGGTGTGGCATTTTGTGCAAATAAGAAGGATATGTGTGCACACAAGCCACGGGTTGCTGAAATTGGGAAATGAAATATTGGGGCAGCAATCATTTTTTCGGTTAATTAAACGGCAAACTCAATAAAATTTATTTTCTTTCCTAGAGAAAAAATGTTGGATTAACACACAGACAATTAATTTCAGTACTTTTTCTGATAGTGCCCCTCATGAAGCACGGCAAAGGTTTGTAACACAATCACAAAAAAGTATCAATGAAATCGGGCCGAAGGTAATTCCCGAAAACCACAATGAATGGCAGATTGGCATTTTAATAGGGTGTTTGTTTGTTATTGCCTTGATAAGGTTTACAGCCAAAAAAAGTTTCGGTTACCTTTTTCAATCCATACAAACTTTATCAGTACGGGGCCAACAAATAACAATCAGCGAGTATATGCCCGTTTTGTCGAGGGCGCCGCTATTTGTTACAACTGTTGTGGTTTATGCAGTGTTTGCTGTTGTAATTAGCCAAATGTTTAATGTGCTTCCATTTTACGATGAGGGTTATTTTCAGGAAGATTTTTTTATTTACGCAGGTATTATTGGCGGGTATATAATTTTAAAAAACATAATAATCAGGGGAGTTGGGTCGGTTTTCAAAGTCAATGAATTGTCAAAATATTACATCTCAAATAATTTTTCATTTAATGTTATTGCTTCCGTTTTGTTAATACCGGTCCTTATGGTTTCTGTTTATGACAATTCAACAACAATAATATATGTAGCAATAACACTTAGTATATTGCTGTTCATTTTCAGGACAATAAGAGGGATGTTTTTTTCATTCGAACAACAAAAATATACTTGGTATCATTTTTTTATTTACTTTTGCACGCTCGAAATTTTACCTGTTTTGATTGTAATAAAGACAATTTTAATTGTAAACGAGTTGTAAATAAGCGTGTTGAGGAAATCAGGATTTTAAAACAATAAATAAATTTGAATGATAAAGAATATACTTGTTTCACAGCCAAAGCCAGCCGATCCCATAAAATCCCCTTACAATGAGTTGGCAAAGAAGTATAACCTGGAAGTTGATTTTGAAAAGTTCATTAAAGTAGTAGGTATCCCGGCAAGGGATGGAAAGCAAAATTTCAAGGATTTGCTGGAAGTGATTAAAAAACATAAGGACGATAAGTTCCTTCTGCCATGTTCCGACATCCATAAGCTTTCTATCCCCAAATTGCTTGATGATAGCAAAATCAATTATTCGAAGGCCATAATTTACAAAACACTTGCCACCGACCTGTCGAAGGTTGATATTAAGAAATATGATATGCTCATTTTCTTTAGCCCTTCCGGTGTTGCTTCATTGTTGAAAAATTTTCCGGGGTTTGAACAAGGTGACACTAAGATAGGGGTTTTTGGACCGGCTACTGCCAAAGCAGTAAAAGAAGCCGGATTTAAGCTCAGCCTGAATGCACCAACCAAATCAGCCCCATCGATGACCATGGCCCTTAACCAATTTCTTGAAAAAGATTTCAAGAAAAATGGCCGCGGAAAATAATGTGTAGTTTAGAATTTAATTATTTCTACATTGGGGCTTTTTTTTTTGATATTTGATATTTCCAGTTTATCTGGGTTAGGTTTAACAATTTTTAACTGATAATTAAAAAATACAAATGTTTCGGTGGTTAAATTGCCGAAACATTTTTTTTATGCATACCAGGCAAACATTTACCAAAGCCGAAAAGCTGTGCAACAAACAGCTTATTGAAAAGCTTTTCACAAAAGGAAAATCGTTCTTTCATTATCCTTTTAAAGTGGTGTATTATGTTGTGGGTGCAACTGATCCTTATAGCGGCAATTATCCGGTGAAGGTTCTTTTTACCGTGTCTAAAAGGCATTTTAAAAAAGCTGTTGACCGAAACAGGATCAAAAGGCTTGTGAGGGAGGGCTACCGAAAAAATAAGGCCCGGCTTTATGATGAACTTAATGAAACAGATGTGAAGCTTGTCATCGGGATTATTTACACCGGCAGAGGGTTGCCAACATACTGCGAGACCGAAAAAAAAATAATTACAATTATTCATCGTTTAACTGTGGAATTAAAAAAAACTTAACTATGACAAAGCATATAAAAATTTACCTGATCATAATTTCATTTCTCATATCGGGCTTCCTTGCCAATGCACAGGAAAGTAACAACGATTTTGAAATTTCGAAAAACCTTGACATTTTTACCGAGCTGTACAAGCAATTAGATATGAATTATGTTGATGGCATAGACCCGGGCGATTTAATGAAAACCGGTATTGATGCCATGCTCGAATCCCTGGACCCATTTACCAATTACATACCCGAATCAAGGCTTGAAGATTATAAACTCCTTACTACCGGACAATATGGTGGTGTGGGCGCATTGATCCATAAACAGGACGGATACGTGGTTATTTCGGAACCATACGAAGGGTTTCCTGCCCAGAAAGCTGGTCTGGTTGCCGGTGATAAAATATTGGAAGTTGACGGGCAACCGGCAAAAGGAAAATCCACCGAAGAGGTAAGCAAAGTATTAAAAGGTGAGCCCGGCACAAACATTACAATATTGGTAGGGCGCCTGAATTCTGACGAACCCGTTGAAATAGAACTGCAACGTGAAAATGTGAAAATAGACAACATCCCTTATTATGGTATGCTTACCGAACACATTGGGTACATAAAACTTTCGGGGTTTACACACAATGCAGGGCAGGAAGTAAAAAAAGCTTTCAAGGAACTTAAAGATGATAATGATTTAAAGGGGCTGGTTTTCGACTTGCGTGGAAATGGCGGGGGATTGTTAAATGAAGCGGTCAATATTGTAAATATATTTGTAGATAAAGGCGAGTTGGTAGTTAGCACCAAAGGCAACGATAGTTCGAGGAACAAGTCGTATTATACCACCAATAAGCCTGAAGACCTGGAAATCCCGCTTGTTTTTCTTGTCGATCCGGGAAGTGCTTCGGCATCGGAGATAGTTGTCGGCGCCATGCAAGACCTCGACCGTGGTGTTGTGCTTGGCCAGCGTACCTACGGCAAAGGCCTGGTACAAAATGTTTTGCCCTTAAGCTATAATTCTAAAGTTAAAGTAACGGTTGCCAAATATTACATCCCCAGCGGCAGGTGCATCCAGGCCATCGACTACTCGCATAAGGATGAAGATGGCTATGCCCACAAAATCCCTGATTCGTTGATTTCTGAATTTGAAACTAAAAATGGCAGAAAAGTTTACGATGGCGGCGGGATAGAGCCGGATATTTATCTTGACCCTGAAAAAATGAGCCCTTTGACAGTATCTCTGTTCTCAAAGTTTATAATGTTTGATTATGCAAATAAATTTTACCTCGAACACGATTCTATCCCGCCCCCAAAGGAGTTTAAAATTACAGATGAAATTTATGATGATTTCGTAAACTATGTTAATGGCAGGGAAGATTTTGATTATACCACAGCCAGCGAAAAAACCCTTGAAAAATTAAAGGAGGCCACCGAAAAAGAGGATTATTTTGCAAATATAAACGAAGAAATCGAAGCCCTCGAAAAAAAATTGATGCATAATAAAGATGAGGACCTAATGACCCAGCGCGATATTATCAGCGAAATATTGACCGTCGAAATCGTTACGAGGTATTATTACCAAAAAGGCAAGGTGAAGGCAAGCCTCGAATTTGACCCGGAGGTAAAAAAGGCAATCGAACTCATCGAAGGGCAGGAGGGCTATTCATCAATTTTAAATGGTGGTGAGGTGAATTTAAATTAATTAGTGTCCGTCAACAAAGTACCACAAAGCTGATTAACGATCCATACGGACAAGTTTGAAGATTAACGATTTTTGATTTCAGAAGTGTGTGAACGTCAGACAAATCAAAAATCATCCCCGAAAGCTTTCGGGGTCGTTAATCGTTAATCTGAAATCACAAACCATCGACTTTTAAGACAGACATTAATTTTGAATGTTATGCTTTGTGTAGGATATAGGATGGATTGGTGGGGTTCGGCAGACGGTATCCATACTACTGTATCCATACTACTTGCCCATCATCTTGTAAAACTCCTTCAACTCCGCTTTTCGTTCAATACTCAATCCGTGCCATCGGATGCCTTGTATTGCCCCTTCGAGTGCGTACAACATATTGATGCAAGCCCCGCTATTTTGAATAGTTGCTATTTTTATTATTGCATTTTCACAACCAACAGTTTTTAAATCCTGCTCGTTTTCAATACCAATCATCACCAGCTTTTCGGCCAGTGTTTTCCCAATGTTGGGCAGGGTTGTGAGATTATTAATGTTACTCATTTTAATTATTTATAGCGTCAAAATCATTGATCTCGTCAGGGTAAAAGTAAGGATTTCCCCATCCCTGGAAACTTTGATCGAAATAGAATCAATATCTTCTAATGAAAACTTTTCTTCTGTTATTTCACACCAACCATCCAAAGTTACCTTGCTATAGTCTTTTCCGTTTATTTCAATGATTTGGTCTCCCAATTTTAACCCTGCCTTTTTGGCGCTTGATTGATTGAAAAGAAACCCAATAAAGATTTCATTATCATGGTAATTTGGCGAAAATCCAAAGTTGTTAAACTTTGTGTTTTCGTATTCTTTAGTTTCAATCATGATCAACTCTTCATTGAACCAATCGAAAATCAGCCTGTAATTTTTAAAGAAATTCGTTCCTGCCAATAACGATTTATCCTCATGAAAACTAACTATCTTGTTATTCAGTTCAATATCGCCGAAGGACATTTCAGGCACTATTGCATATTTTATTGTGTCCGGTTTACTTAAGCCGTAAAGCCCCGAGGACTTAGATCCATATCCAAAAGTGGTTGAAGTGAGTGTGTTGTTTTTTAATAGTTTTTTGTAGGAGCTTAGTGACATATCGAAATCGCCATTTGAGCCTAAATCCACCGTAACATAATTTTCTTTTTGGCCGCTCAAATCAATTTCAATTTGTGGGGTCCCGGAGATTTTTTGGCTAAAGGGTATTTTTTTGGTAACATCTGGTACATCCAGTGACGACAACGAATTTGTGATGGTTATTTTCTGGTTTTCGTAGTCGATTTCCCAAATGGCTTTTCGCATCAGGTTGGCCCCGATTAACCCGTCAATTTTTATACAGCTAATTACGTTTGAAGCTTTCAGGTTGGCAACTGCGGCCCCTGTATTTTGAAAGCTGATACCTCCAATATTTATTTGATCTACCAAAACATACTCTAATTTGGAGTGCTCACCCTGAGAGTCACTTGTTTTAAGAGATGCTTCAGGGATAAGCTGTAATTTCTGCGCTAATTCTGTTGAAAGCACGTTGGGGGCACCAGTATCTATCATGAAATCATATTCAACCCCATCAATTTCAACTTTAATAGCGATAAGCCCAATGCGGTATTCAAATGGAATTTCTACTTTAAATTCCTTCTGGACAACTTCTCCCTTTTTCATTATCCTGGCAGTTTTTGATAAGCTACAGCCAACAAAAAGTATCGGGAGGAGAAGTAATAGTGCTGTTATTTTTTTTAATATTTTCAAAATCTGTTTTATTATCAGACTGCAAATTAAGTGATAATCTTTAAGATTGCTAATTTAATTCAAGTCTTAATAAAAATCAGGCAACCTAATACTGGTTTGATAGTCTTAGATACCATCAGATAAAAGGGTGATTGAAATCAATACAGATTTTTATAAACCAGCTTGTAAAACTTAAATAAAAAGAGGGATATTATTATGGTAAAAAAAACTTTACTCGTACTATTAATTTCAGCATTTCTACCTTTTCAAATGTACGCCCAATGGGTGCCGCTTGATAAAAATACAACATCAAACACCGCACCGAAGGTTACTGTGCTTAGCGATGACAATAGCAGCACTGTAATTAAAATTGATATATCCGGGTTTGATATAAACACACTTGTTACGGATGGGGAAACATACCAGTCGATAGACTTGTTAACGGAAATCTTTACCACAAAGCCCGGATTTCCTGAGTTGCCGCACATTGCTAAAGTATTGGCAGTGCCCGACCGGGCAAGCATCTCAGTTGAAGTAATAGAAACAGGCGATGTTCAAATATTTAAAGATATACATATACAGCCTGCACGGACAAGTTGGTTTGAAGGCAAACCGGAATCGCCCTATGAGGAAAATGCCGGGGCTTATAAATCAACAGATGTTTACCCCGGAGAGTATGTGTCAGTTGAACCACCTTCGGTTTTTCGTGATTTTAGGATTGCCCGTGTCTCTCTGTTCCCGGTTCAATATGTTCCCGCCAAAAAGGAATTGCAGGTAGTTTCTTCAATCACCGTAAGGATAAATTATGGCAACGGAATTGCAGTGAACCCGAAAACGGCAACTAAAAAAGCAATTGCCCCTTCATTTGGGAAATTGTACCGCAGCTTTATTTTTAATTATCAAAGTGTGTTAAACAGGCTTTACGATGGCAG
This sequence comes from Bacteroidetes bacterium 4572_114, assembly GCA_002254335.1. Classification (GTDB taxonomy): domain Bacteria; phylum Bacteroidota; class Bacteroidia; order Bacteroidales; family 4484-276; genus 4484-276. Next base: position 6,700 of record NIVA01000191.1, read on the forward strand.
GGAAGACGGACGGGAGCTTATGCTGTGTATTATGCCCGACGAATTTTACGATAGTTTTATGCCTTATGCCGAATGGAACCGGCAAACAGGGACTGATGTGCATGTAACTATATTCAGCGATATTGGCGCCAATGCCAATAACCCTAATATTATTAAAGATCATATAGCCGATGCATATCATAATTGGGAGGACCCGCCAACTTATGTTTTAATAGTAGGTGATAACGGGATATTTCCCAAAAAAATAGTTACTTACGACTACTCTTTTCCTAACGAAGACTTTTTTGTGGAGATAGACGGGGACGATTACTTCCCTGAAATGATGATAGGGCGTTTTACCAACCAGGGCGATTATCGTATGCAGGTAATGATCAATAAATATACGATGTACGAAAAAACTCCTTATATCGAAGAGGTTGATTGGTTTAAACATTCTATTTGCTGCTCGAACAATGCTTATGCCTCACAGGTATCAACCAAAAGGTTTACTGCTGAAAGGATGAGGGAAGATGGCGGTTTTGAAGTTGATACCCTTATGAGTGATGGTTGGGGCAGTGGCTGCTCGATGAACACCAGTGATGTTGTAAACGCTTTTAATGATGGGCGTGGTTTTTTAAATTATCGCGGCGAAGGCTGGAGCAGTGGTTGGTGGGCACAATGTTACGACATTGGTACTTCAACGATTAACAGTTTAAACAACGGACAAAAATTTACATTTGTTACCAGTATCGGCTGTGGCGTTGCCATGTTTGATGCCAGTGGTGGCAACTGCTTTGGTGAAGCGTGGATCCAATTGGGTTCGTTAAGTGAGCCAAGGGGTGGCTGTGCATTTGTTGGCCCAACTTCAAATACCCATACAACATATAACAACAAAATAGATAAAGGTATTTATGTTGGCATGTTCCAGGAAGGGATGGACACCCCCGGCCAGGCGTTGTTGCGTGGCAAGCTTTACATGTTCAATGTATTTGGCAATGAGTACTGGGTAGAATATCAATACAGGGTTTTCTGTGTTCTCGGTGATCCCAGTCTGCATATCTGGAAAGATGTCCCTTTGGAAGTTACGGTAGATCATCCATCTACTGTTGCGGTGGGGACCCATCAGTTGGAAATAACAGTTAACCACACTAATTCGGGGCAAGCCGTTGACAGTGCAATAGTTTGCATAACAAGCAACGATATTTTTATTACCGACCATACTGATGCTACCGGGAACGTGACCATTGAAGTTTCGCCCGAAACAACAGATACATTGTGGATTACCGTGCGGGGTGGGAATGTTTATCCTTACCAGGGCTATATTGAAGTTCTTCAGGAAGCTGAAAACATTACGACCTTTGGCGATCCCCTGATTGTTGATATTGACGGGAACTTAGACGGGTTGCTAAATCCAAATGAAAACGGTAATATAACATTTACCCTGAAGAATTGGGGCCTGCAGACCGTAAACAATATCCAGGCAACGTTAACATCGGGAAGCCCTGATTATGTGGAGATCGTTACTTCCGGACCGATAAGTTTTGGCAATATTGCCCCGGGGAGTACAGTTGAAGGCGACCCATTTCAGTTTTATGTAAAACCTGCGAGTTGGTTTATGATAAATTTTTGGTAAAAGAGATTGGTACCACCAATATAAATTTCAGGATGGACCCCGGGGAGACGGTCGAATTATATACTTCAATTATGAATACCGGCCATGATGTTGCACCTAATGTTAAGGGGGTTTTATCAACCAATGATCCATATATGGTTATTGAAGATGCAGAAGGGACTTATGGAACACTGGAAATTGACGGCCTTGCCATTAACGAGGATGATTTCTATATAGTGAGCATTGACGCATCCTGCCCCACTGGGTACATGGCCGATTTTACTTTGAAGCTATATACCGAGGAGGGGAA
>NIVA01000001.1 GCA_002254335.1 Bacteroidetes bacterium 4572_114
TTGTGATAATCCTGCCGGGACATTAATGTTGACGTAATTGTCCCCGGCGTTAACGGGCGTGTCCAGAAATATCTGATCATGTCCATCATCCCAGTCTCCGTTTCCATCAAAGTCGATCCAGGCATTAAGGTATCCTGGTGTAGAAGCAATAACCGTAATACTGGCCATACTTCCTGATATTAAACCCGAATCAAAGATGATACCGTCCTCATCGGCAAAATTGTCCAGGTCATCCCCGGTAGCGTCAGGCGATTGCCACGCATCGGCCTCGGCATCTATCAGGTACCCTAAAATTGTGAGGCCATCAACAATATGCCTGGCACCATCATTTGCCGAAAGTGTTTGATATGCAGGATCAGGGGCATTTTTTCATAATTTTATTTTATTTAATTTTAATATATTGTGTATTTGATTTTTAACTTAAACTGTCTGACAGCTATTATTCCAAATGTTTGCTTTTTTAATCATGAGTTCGGTCTAAAAAGCCATATTTTGCCGCGAATGCGCTAATAAACTCTTTTAATTAATCTTGTTATCACGTGTTTGAAAATAGTAAAATTTCGCTAATTTTTAAAAACTTCGTTTTTTGACCAGACTCAATCATTATTCTTTGTGACAAAATATTAGATCATGGACGATCATTGCATCATTGCATCATTGAAGCATTTTAGCATTCCATCATTGTCCCATCAATCATCAAATATGGTACGTCCCCCGCACCCACCTACGGCCCCGTGACGTTCGATGTATGCGTGGGCTGCATCGGTGCGCGATGAAACACGGAGCGATGCTGTTTCATAAAGATAACAACCACCACGGCCGCCACTGCCTATTGCATTGGTGCCCGGCCAATAATTTTGGTTTGAGTTTCCGGCGCTACTTAAATTTCCATCGCCATGCTGACCGGTAAAATTTCGCCCTGTTTGGTTTCCTATCGAAATTACCCGTTTCCAAACGTTACCGCTCAGCCCCATTACACCATAATATGACGCACCTGCATTAGGGCGGGAACTACTGCCTGTGGCAAAAATGCCGACGCGGGCAGGGCCTTCGGGTGTAATTGGCGAATCGATGTGCAGTGCATTTCCTGTATTTCCTGTTGATGGGTTGCTTATATATTCGTTTGCCATGCCGGGGTTGGCCAATATATAATTCACATTATCAAGTTGAGTATTTCCCCAGGCATATTCATCGGCAACCGGGGTTTGGTCCCCTCGGCAGGCCTTTTCAAACTCCAGTTCTGTAATTGGGCGTAATGCCGCCCAGTCTAAAAATGCCGATACATCGGCCCAGTTGATCCAGTTACAGGCAATATGTTGACCATCACCGTTCTCCCCACCAATGCCGTTGCTGTTATAATCGCAATAAAAAGTAACCGGGACGTTGGCCGAAATTGTTGCATCGCAGCGTATCCCGTTCCTGTCAACCATAATCTGGCCCCCGGACATAACAAACCGGTTACTGACATTGGTGATTGGGGAAGACAGATCGGTTGTGGTACGGGTGTTTTGCTGGTTTCTGCTAATGCTGTTCAGAAAATCGACATACGCCTGTTGGGTTATGCTGTGTTTCATTATGGCAAACGCCCTGTACCCTTTTGGAAAACCGGCATCAAGTGTTTTGGTGGTTGTGGAATTAAAATCATCTACCACCCACATCCCATCGGTATTGTTGTTTCCCATATTATTATATGATGTACCGCCCAACGTAATTGCCCCCTCACTGGTAATTGGAAAAGGTACCGATTCATTATTTGCCCGGTGGAGTTGTCCGCGCACATTATTGCTAGTCCCGTCGCCAACGGAAAAACTACCCTCAGGGATAAAGACCATTTCAATACCAAAAACATTGAAATCAACCTCTTCGTTGTCAGGGAGGCCATCTTCACCATAATCCCAGCGAAGTTTAATATCGGTAAGTGAAACTGTCCCGCTACCTGTGTTATCAGTATCCCGGTATATAAAAATACCTTTATTTATACCATCTGTTTCACCAATGTAGAAATCGAACCCTGACGGGATGGAATTTCCATCCTGGCCAAGTGTTGCATGTCCCCACTGAACATCAACATCGGTTGTCTTTTTGTATTTGATAAAAATCCAGGCGGCATCAAAATTATAAGGGGCACTGGTGGTGCGCCACGAATTTTCCCAACTTAGGTCGAATTGGACCATCACGTAGTTTTCAGCAGCATTTGCTTCCACAAGGGCGCAATTGCTGATTTGGATGTTATTGCCAACAAGTATTGTTGCAACCAATAATGTAAATTGTAAAGTAATAATTTTTTTCATATTGTTTCTTTTTAATGATAAATAAGTTAAAACAAAGATTCATTAATAATGTTAACCATCTTTAATTTTTTAATTTGCCCTATCATGCCTTACAAGCAACTTATGTGCTTTAATTTGCCTTACCAGGGAAGAATTTTTATTTGGTTTGATTAATATTCTGTTTTACTACAAATTACAACCACATTAGTTTAGAAAAAAGATATTGGGATTTCTTATCAAATCATAACTGGGTGAATCCACCCAGGAGTTTTCACCCATATGGGCGTAATCCCGCATCGACCAAAATAAATTATCTGATAAGCTATTTGAGTCCGGTCTAAAAAGCTGTCAGACAGTTATCCTCTATATTACACACAGAAGCTAAAGTATTATCTGTCTGACTTTTAATCAAAACTGCCTGACAGCTATTCACCCAAATATTTACTTTATAGACTAAACTCTTACTTAGAAAACCCTGTCAAGCCTCAATCATGCTTACTAGACCGGGCTTATCAATTAAGCATTTGGCCCGATGGAAAGTAAGGAGTTTTGAAATAAAATATAAGGCACGGAAAAATTACGGTTGTTTTTGCAGTTTACTGAAGACTTGTCCTAAAATACAGTGATTCCGCATAAACTTATTGCCATAATTTTTTAAAAAATATAATTTTTATTATTTATTGTTGTATGTTTACAACATTATGTATTATCTTTACGTTACTAAATTCTAATTAATAGAAATTATTATGAAATCAAGAAAATTATACAACAGGATAGCGGTCCTTAGAAAAGAGAGAAATGTTTCGAGAAGAGACCTGGCCGAAATTATCGGCGTGAATTTTCAAACGGTCGGTTACCTTGAAAGGGAGGAGTACAATCCCAGCCTCGACCTGGCTTTTAAAATAAGTGAATATTTCGGGCTGCCCATTGAACTTATCTTTTCAGCCGAGCCTTTAAAACCATTGATTGAAGAAATTATAGAACTCAAAAATAAAATTGGAGGACAGTAAAATGAAACAAACAAATTCGATGACGAGACAAAACAGGAAACTCTGGATAATTGTAAATTATCTGAGCATCATTTTAGTTTTAGGCTTTTTTTACATTGGTAAATACTACGATTTGCCTACATTGGCCTTAATTGGTGGAGCGGTCTCTTTAATACTGCTGATTTTTTCATTCGTTAAAGTTTTCATCAAAACACAACTTTGGAAACTGGCCCACACTTCTGATAAAAACCTTGACGAACGGCAATTGCAGGTTATTTTGAGTTCGCTGAGGTATTCTTACAGTGCTTTCACCATAATCACTTTGGCAATTATTTATGGTTTTGCCGTTGCAGGACAAGGGCCAATAGATGTTGTAGTTGCGGCATGCCTGCTATATTTTGCACATACACTGCCGGCGGCAATTGTGGGATGGAAAGAAAAAATTATTTAATACCAGCATTATGAAACTCAAAATCATTTTATTTATATTGTTTTCTGTATTGCTTACAAGTAATCAGATATTTCCATGTACCATATTTTACGTAACTGATGGAAATAAAGTTCTTGCAGGGAGCAATGAGGATTGGAAAGACCCCTATTCAAAAATGTGGTTTTACCCACCTGAGGATGATAAACATGGCTGGATTAAATTCGGTTGGGGGAGTGGGTTTCCACAGGGTGGCATGAACGATCAGGGTCTGTTTTGGGATGCCACTGCCGGCCCATATCTGGCAATGCCATTTTCTGAAACCCAAAAAGAAAAATATCCTGGCCCGCTTATGCAAAAAGTCATCCGGGAATGTGCAAATATTGAAGAAGCTTTAGAAGTCTTTGCCGGATATTATTGTGAAGATCAATACAATGCCCAGTATCTTGTTGGTGATTCTACGGGCAACTCAATAATTGTTGAAGGTGATAACATAATTTCCATTGAGGGCAATTACCAGGTACTTACCAATTTTTACCAATCCCACCCTGAATTGGGAGGATATCCCTGCCGTCGTTACGAAACTGCCCTCGAAATGTTGGGCTACAATTCTGATTTAACAACATATTTCGTGGGGTCAATATTGGCCGCAACACATCAGGAAGGAAAATATCCCACCCAATATTCAAATATTTACGATCTGAAGGGTGGTTTAATATACCTGTTTCATTATCGTAATTATGAGGAATTTATAGCCATTGACCTGACAGAAGAATTAAAAAAAGGGCACAGGTCTTTCGACATACCGGGATTATTCTCTAAGGTAAAAATGGTTTCTCCGGTAAATGGTGATGAGGTTGAACCGGCAATAGTTACATTCAGCTGGAAGGGGATTCCTGAAAACAGTTATGAATTGATCTACTCAACTGATCCTGATTTTTCGGATTATCATTTAATATTGCCCAAAAATATACCCCTCGTTACAATCAACCATTCAGGTTTATTCTATATGCTACCAGGTTTACTATTTCTGATTTTTGGCTGGATCAAAAGGAAAGATATTGTCTTTTTCTCCATAATCATCTTATTTGCAATTCTTTTCAGTAATCAGTGCAAAAAAGAAGAAGATACTTCCCCGGAAGGACAAGTCGCAACAATCACAAAAACTGTAAACAATCTTCTTCCAGGCACAACTTATTATTGGAAAGTTATTTCCCACCCAAATAATCAGGACAATTTTTATAGCGAAACACTTACCCGGTCTTTTAAAACTACTGACATTTTGGGCGGCTGAACGGAGCCTGCCCGACTACGTCATTCAGGTGGGCTTTCCGTTTATAGTTGTCTCAGGATCAATATTTCAAACTGCTGTGTCATTTTATGAATGCCGTGAGAGCAATTGCTGTTTCCTGCGTGGGCAATACTTGCTAAAATAAACATATTCGCCCCTACATTTTTCCCTGTACAAATCCTTTCGTTTATATAATAAGATCAATAAAAGCTTTACATTTACATGAAGTTTATCTTGTAGCTCCCTAACTAAATAGCCAGATTCGGAACAGTTTACAAAATGGTGGCAAATATTGATCAGAGTACCGTATTTTGAAAAACAAACAGAATTATAACACCATAGCCCTTCTTCTTACTTTTGCGTATCTGGTGTTTGCATAAAATAAATGTTGGGTAGCTCTTATTGGATGATAGCATAATTAACAGTTGATGCAAATATGCTTGTTATCCCGAATTAATACTTGAGTAGGCCCTAAGAGGGTTTCAGGGCGATGAAAGGTGAGTACTTCACGGGAGCGGGGCTCAGGGTCCTTGAAACCGGTAAATCTGGTTATTGCCCCTGTACTCTCAAAAACGAACCTCAACGTTTCATTCTCGAGGTATTTCAGCTTGCTTGTGGCGTAATCGCCGGATTGTACCTCAACGGTGTAAGATGATGCCCTTCCTCTTCCCGTTTGGCCTCGATAACACCAACCGGTTGCCTGTTTAGGAAAAGAACATAATCTGCAAATCATGCATCAGTATGGTATTCCCTTACCGCAATCCCCGGGTTAAGAGAAAAGTCCAGGGTTTTCATATCCTGGATTTCCCACCTGGAAGCGATCAACTTCCGGTCTGTTTTTTCCCGGGCATTTTGTTCTGGAGTGAGTTTAGGAGTCATGATTTATTTTATGCGTTAAAGGTAAAAATATTTTTTAATGACTGCGGAACTTTAATAGTGAAAATAAAACCCGCCCCATTCTTCCTGTAAAACACTATCACTGCCGTTCTATATTTCCATTACCTTAAACCATTTCTAAATTATATTATTTCCAATGCCAGTTCATAGAAAAATATCAATTTTGCAGGTGATATAAAAAATTCAATCAAAAACCTAACAACAACATAACGTTATGAGTGGAAAAACCTTTGTAGAGAAAATTTTTGGCGCCGAGACCGGCAGCATTGTCTTTGCCAAACCCGACATCATCCTTACCCACGACAATACCGCCAGTATTGCCAATACGTTTAAAAAAATGAATGGCGAAAAAGTGGCCGACCCGGATCAGCTGTTGATCGTTTTAGACCATAACGCCCCTCCCACTACTTCTAAGCTGGCCAACCAATACCAGCAGGTTAGGGATATAGTGAAGGAGCAAAGCATTGGGAAATTCTATGATATTGGACGGGGCATTTGCCACCAAATCATGTCGTACCACGCCAAACCGGGCATGATTATCGTTGGCAGCGACAGCCATACTTGTACTGCCGGGGCATTTAATGCTTTTGCTGCCGGTATCGACAGGACAGAATCAGCAGGGTTGTGGAAACAAGGCGAGACCTGGTTCAGGGTACCGGAAACCATCAAGATCACACTTCACGGCAAATTTCAGGAAGGTGTGTATGCAAAAGACCTTTCACTTTGGATTATCGGCATGATAGGTTCGAGCGGGGCAGATTATATGTCTATCGAATATCATGGTGATGGCGTGAAAAACCTCTCCATATCCCAGCGGATGACCATAGCCAACCTGGCCTCCGAGATGGGGGCAAAAAATGCCGTGTTCCCGGCAGATGAAGTTTTAGGGGAGTTTTTTGGTGAGGAATTTTTGGGCGTATGGGCCGACCCTGACGCCAGATATGCCAAAGAAATTGAAATAAACTTAGATGAGCTTTTCCCGTTGGTTGCAGCACCACATCATGTTGATAATGTAAAAGCTCTTTCCGAAGTCCAGGGGACAAAAATTCAGCAGGCCATGGTGGGCACTTGTACAAACGGACGGTTAGAAGATTTGATTGAAGTGGCCAAAGTACTGAAAGGAAAACAACTTCCGGCAGATGTACAAATGCTTGTCATCCCTGCGTCAAAAGAAATATACATGCAAGCGATGAAAGATGGCCTCATCGAAATTTTTATGGAAGCAGGGGCACAGGTATTGGCAACTTCGTGTGGCCCATGCCTCGGCACAGGACAGGGCATCCCCGCCGACGGGTACAACATTATCTCAACCGCAAACCGCAATTTCAAAGGGCGTATGGGAAATAAAGAGGCCAACATTTACCTGGCATCACCTGCTGCGGTTGCCGTGTCGGCACTAAAGGGTGAAATAACCGACCCACGTGGGATCAATGCAAATGATAAATATCCATATACCATTGAACAAAGCTCGACTGTTGAAGTTAGCCAGGATGACAACCGTTACCATGAAGGCATTTGGGATTATACCGATATAAATAACCTGAACACCGACCAGATGTTTGCCGGAAACCTGACCTACACCGTTTTGTCATCAGAGCCGGAAAAGATAATGCCCCATCTTTTCAAAGGTTTCGACGATAGTTTCCCTGACAAAGTTTCACAAGACGACATCATAATAGCAGGGGCCAACTTTGGTTGTGGTTCATCCAGGGAGCATCCGGCCGTGGGGCTTGCTTTTGCCGGTGTCAAGGCTGTGATATGCAAATCGGTGAACAGGATTTTTTATCGCTCATCGGTAAACCAGGGCCTGCCCATAATTATTTTACCGGAAGCTGTGGATGCTTACGCTGACGGCGATCGTGTTGAAATTAATTTTGAAACAGGCGAAGTTACAATTGCAGATAAAACCTTCAAATTTGCACCTCTGCCAGATAAGCTGATGAAAATCTTTAATGCCAAGGGTTTGGTGAATTATATCAGGGAGATGTAGGTAGCTATTGAAATCAATGTGTGGGCCTCAAAAATAAAAAATCGTACTTTTGCATAAAATTTATAACATGATCGATTCTAATCAGATATTATTATATTTATCCTCAAACAAGGATCGTTTTAAAAAGGAATATCATTTGATTAAAATTGGTGTCTTTGGCTCAATTGCAAGGGGTGAGCAAAATGATAAAAGTGACATCGACCTGATCGTTGATTTCGAAGATAACACTCCTGATTTATATTCGATTAAACAAAAATTGAAAAATGAAATTCAATCCAAATTTAACCTACCTGTAGATATTTGTAGGGGGAAATACATTAAACCTATTTTTAGAAACCAAATTCTCACAGAGGTTATATATGCCTAAGCATTCACATAAAGACTTTAGCAGCATTTTGAATATGCTTGATTCAATAAAAAAGATTCAGGATTATTCCGCAAAATTTAATAATGCTGATGATTTTTATTATGACTCCATTTCATTCGATGCTACAATGATGAATTTTATAGTAATTGGATAAATGGTATCAAAACTCTCAGATGATTTTTTATCGGAAACTGACAATTTAATTGATTGGCAAAAAGTTAAGGGATTTAGGAATATTATTGCCCATAATTACTTTGGGGTTGACGCAGAGGAAGTTTGGCAAATCATCAATGGGGACCTGATAAGTTTAAAAAAGAACCTTGAAAAACTTTCAAAATAATTATGATAGATTTATCACCGTTTAAACAAAATCTTTAATTAACTGTTATCATTCAGTTTGGTAACAGTTTTTTTTAACTACATGAAGAAATCACTCAAAGTTATTGGGGCCGTAATATTCCTCGTCATTGCTTATCTTGTCGTGCTACAATTTTACCCGAAAAATGCAAGCAGGTTTCCGTTTCTTGCCATTGTATTTCTCGGCGACATCTATCTGTACCGAAGCGTAAAAAGCTGGATAAATGAACGAAAAGCCTTCTTGAAAAACTTTTTCAGGATATTGTACTGGATACCGTTAATGCTCCTGATCATCACCATTACCATCACTGTGTTATACCCTTCAAATTGGTGGGACGATGGTGTGAGGACATATATTTTTGGTTTCATTTTCATCGCTTATGCCTCAAAAATAATCCCCATACTGTTTTTGTTATTTGCTGATTTTATCTGCGGCGTGAGGTGGATAAACCACAAGGCAACACGGGCAATAGAAAAGAAACAAGACCTGCCAATAGGCCAAAAGATAACCCGTAGCCAGTTCCTGCAAAAAGCCGGATTAGTGTCGGGGGGGATTCTCGGTAGTTGGGCCAACCAACACCCCCTGGAAGATGCAGTTTCAAAAATAAACCAGCTTCAGCCCGACCTCGTATTTTTTACCGGCGACCTGGTAAACTACAAATCCAATGAAGCCTACAGGTTTGAAAATACTTTGAAAAAGCTGAAATCGAAACATGGTATTTATGCTACGCTGGGCAACCACGATTATGGCGATTACACCCGATGGCCCTCCAAAGCTGCCAAAGAACAAAATATGACCGACCTCTACAAATTTTACGAACGCCTGGGTTGGAAACTGCTGAACAATGAAAATTGGCGTAGAAAACTGGGGGGATTTTGGAAGGTTCCCAAAATATGGGGATATAGAAAAAGCCCTTATTGGAACTGAAGATGCCCCGGTTAAACTGTTACTTTCTCACGACCCGACACATTGGGAAAACATAATCAGTAAATATCACAAAGATATCGACATCACTTTTGCAGGGCATACACACGGTTTCCAGTTTGGGATTGATGTGGGCAAGTTGAAGTGGAGCCCCGCCCAATGGGTTTATAAACGCTGGGCCGGCTTATATGAAAATCCTGCCGCCACTGAAAAACCACAGTTTTTGTATGTTAACCGCGGCCTTGGTACCGTTGGCTACCCGGGGAGGATTGGCATTTTGCCGGAGATTACTTTGGTTGAGTTGAGGGCTTAGGGGAGGTTTGGTGTTCGGTGTTCGGTGTTCGGTGTTCGATGTCCGGTGTTTGATGTTAGATGTTTGATGTTAGATGTTTGATATTTCAGCATTCAATAATTTAAGCATTCTTGCATTCTCGCATTTAAGCATTTCCCCATTTAAGCATTTCCCCATTCAATCATTCAACTCAAACCAATCCCTTACCAAAACAGTTTTGTCTTCCGGTTCTTTATGATGCCTGAACTCGTTGGTGGTATTATTGTATATATAATCCTTGCCCCAGGTTTTGTGGTTTTTTTGTACTTGTTTTATGGCATCGATAGTGAAATATAACTCATCGTTGGTCATGGTTGGATGGAGTGAAAGCCTGACCCAGCCTGGCTTTTTAGAAAGGTCGCCGTGATTGATCAGGTCGGTGATCTCTTTTGATTTGTCGTGGCTTACATCTAACAGGAAATGGCCATAGGTGCCGGCACAGGCACACCCTCCCCTTACCTGTATGCCAAACTTATCATTCAGAAGTTTTACAACAAGATTAAAGTGTAGGCCGTCTATATAAAAAGAAAATACTCCCAGCCTGTCGTGCACATTGTCGGCAAGGATGTGCAGACCTGGGATTTTCGACAATTCATCAAAGGCAATTTTCACTAACTCCTTTTCACGATCCTCGATATTTTCCACACCAATATCATTTTTCAGCTCAATACAAAGTGCAATTTTAATAGCTTGCAGAAATCCCGGGGTACCTCCATCCTCGCGCAATTCGATATCATCAATGTACTTAAACTCGTCCCAGGGGTTGGTCCAATCAACAGTTCCGCCACCCGGGTTATCGGGGACCCGGTTGTTGTAAATTGCCGAATTAAAAATCAACACACCTGAGGTTCCCGGCCCGCCCAAAAACTTATGGGGCGAAAACATTATCGCATCCAGTGCCTCCAATGGATCATCGGGGTGCATATTCATCTCAACATACGGTGCCGAAGCAGCAAAGTCGATAAAACACAGCCCCCCGGCTTCGTGCATAAGCCTTGCCATTTTATGATAAGGCGTAGATACCCCCGTAACATTGGAACATGCGGTAAAGGAACCGATTTTCATTTTCCTGTCCTTATATTTTTCGAGTTCCTTACGCAGTTCATCAAGGTCAACTAATAAATCCTTATCCGGTTGCAACAACACTACGTCGGCAATGGTCTCCAGCCAGGAGGTATGATTGGAATGGTGTTCCATGTGGGTAATAAAAACAACCGGCCTCTCTTCCGGGGGGAAACAATCTGCATCATCCATTTTTTGCATGGCCTTAAAGCCAAGTATCCGCTGGAATTTATTCACCACAGAAGTCATCCCCGAGCCTGCTGTTATAATTACATCATTGGGGCCGGCGTTTACGTGTTCCTTTATTTTCTTCTGTGCCAGGTGGTAGGCTTTAGTCATCAGGGTGCCAGTTTCGCTGGTTTCGGTATGGGTGTTTCCCACAAAGGGGCCAAACTTATAGGAGATTTTTTCTTCGATCGGGCCATAGAGCCTGCCACTTGCTATCCAGTCGGCGTAAAGTATTTTTTTTTCACCAAAGGGTGAAACAAAAGTTTGATCAATGCCGATAATGTTTTTTCTGTACTTCTCAAAATAGTCTTGCATAGTAATGGGCGGTTTAAAAAGTTAGTGCAGTTGGCGGATCATGCTAAAAATTTCATGAGACGCAAAAGTACAATTTTAAAGATTAGGGGAGGTTGGGGGGAAGAAGAAGATTGATGAAATGGTGGTAGATTTATTTTTGGGCGGCTGAACCGGGCTTTCCGTTTGTAGTTGTCTCATGCCGGCTGGTTTTTGTAAGTGGTGCGTGGGCTTCGTTCCTCAGCCTCCGCCCACCAACAAAAACTACAGCCGCCATTTTAACAAGCTACCACTTCAATCCCTGCCGCATCATCACTGCAAATTCCCTTAGCGACTCAAAGTCGCTTAGGGAATAAAACAGAACTTGCCAAAAACAAAAAAAGGCCTCGTAAAGAAGCCTTTTTTGTGATACAGTTGATCAATTTTATTTCTCGATCTTCGTCAATTCGGAGGAGCTGATTAGCTTTCCTTTCTTGTTATAAATCTCAGTTTTTACAATACCAATATCCTCAGCCAACCAGGTAACTTCAGAAGTAGTCATTTTCATAACAGCCTTAACTTCTGCATTCTGAGTTAACTTATGACACTCGAAAGTACCTGCCGGGGTTGTAATTGTTTCCTTCGCCACAACTTTACGGTTAGAAATATTTACCGTAACAGTCATCATCGGGAAACCGTTGGTAAGTACTTTAACCGTTACCGACCCGTCAGGAAGCTGCCCGCCCACATTAAGTTCAGCAGGATAGTAAATATCCTCTCCGTCAACAATTACATCCATATCAGGGTTGCCCTCGTACTCCTCCATATTCATATCATTCATGTAATTATCAAGGTCGAAATAAAATTTCCCATCCTCACACCTTACTTCCATTTCCGACTTTACCTCATTTTTGCCTTTGGCATCCCGCGAACTTTGTTCGAATACAACTATTAGTGCGCCATCAACCTCATTCTTCTCAAGAATTTTCTGGGAGGTATATCCTGAAACTTTACCTTTTTTATCGTAATTGGTCATTTCAAGCAAGGTACCTTCCTCGGTGGGAAAATAAAATTTACACTCCTGGGCCGATAACCCAAAAGAAAAACCAGAACCAATAACAAAGAAGAATAAAAAAACCATGTATTTATTTGTATTCATATTTTCTAAATTTAAAGAGGAATAAAAAAAGAGGCATCTGATTTTGTTAAAATCAAATGCCTCTAATAAATAAAATATTTACTTAATGTATTTAAAATCTTTTCCGGGATAATAAGCTGCACCGCCCAACTGTTCTTCAATACGGATCAATTGGTTGTACTTTGCAATCCTGTCGCTACGGCTTGCCGAACCTGTTTTGATCAATCCGGTATTTAAAGCTACTGCAAGATCGGCAATGGTAGTATCTTCGGTTTCTCCTGAACGATGGCTTATAACAGCAGTGTAAGCATTGCGGTAAGCAAGGTTTACAGCCTCGATAGTTTCGGTGAGGGTGCCAATTTGGTTAACCTTTATCAGGATTGAGTTGCCAATCCCCATATCAATACCTTTCTGCAAACGTTTGGTATTGGTTACAAACAGGTCATCGCCCATAATTTGGATTTTACCGCCCATTTTTTCGGTCATCAGCTTCCACCCGTCCCAGTCGTCCTCGGCCATGCCGTCCTCAATCGAAATTATTGGATATTTCCCGGCCCAATCTTTCCAGAAACCGACCATTTGTGCCGGAGTCAGTTTTTCGCCGGTTGACCATTTGAGATGGTACATATTTTCATCGGCAATATAGTACTCTGACGATGCGGGGTCTAATGCCAGGTAGATATCTTCACCAGCCTTGTACCCGGCTTTATCAATTGCCTCTAAAATAACTTTAATGGCCTCTTCGTTGGACCCGAGATTTGGGGCAAAACCGCCTTCATCACCTACATTGGTTGAATAACCATTATTTTTAAGTACTGCTTTCAGGTTATGGAACACTTCGGCGCCCATACGCAGGGCACCGGCAAAAGTTGATGCGCCAACAGGCATGATCATAAATTCCTGGAAGTCGATGCTATTATCGGCATGTGAACCCCCATTAAGGATGTTCATCATGGGGATTGGAAGCGTTGTGGCCCCTACCCCACCGAGGTAACGGTAGAGTGCTTGCCCCGTTTCGATGGCACCGGCATTGGCCGCTGCAAGCGACACACCGAGAATGGCATTTGCGCCAAGGTTCCCCTTATTGTCGGTACCATCAATTTCCAACATTTTCTTATCAATCTCAACCTGATCGAGGATATAATAACCGTTCAGCTCCTCGTTGAGGATTGAATTTACATTATGCACGGCCTTAAGTACGCCCTTTCCAAGGTAACGTCCTTTATCACCGTCCCTAAGCTCCACAGCCTCGTGTACCCCTGTGGATGCGCCCGACGGAACTGATGCCCTGCCCATTATGCCGCTATCGGTAATTACCTCAACCTCAACGGTTGGGTTGCCCCTTGAGTCAAGTATCTGACGTGCATGGATATTTACAATTGTACTCATTTATAAAATATTTTTTAGTTAATAATTCGTCTTTACATAAAAAAAGGATAAAACTTTTTAGAGCCTCATCCTTTCAAATTTTATTACATTATTTTAAGCGTTGCCCCTCTATTCAACTTTCTTTTCCGCTCCGTCACCTTTTTTTGGGCCTTCTTCTTTTGCTTTACCCTCTTCTGCCTTTTCTTCTTTGGCCGATCCCGCAACAGGTCCTTCTTCTGCTTTAGGCTCTTCGGTTACAGTTTCCGGTGTTTCTACAACATCAGAAATAGCTTCGTCTTTTACTTCTTCCCCGACTACAGCAGTTGTGGCTGCATTTTGGGAATCCTTAGGCTTGGATGATCCACCACCTCTTCTTCTTTTCCTCTTCCCGGCAGTTTTCGGGGCTTCTTTTTCGGCAGCGAGCATGTGCTCGTTATAATCTACCAGCTCTATGAAGCACATTTCGGCATTATCGCCAAGCCTGTTGGGCATTTTAATTATCCTGGTATATCCACCCGGACGATCGGCCACTTTGGTTGAAACCTCCCTAAACAGTTCATTTACGGCTTCTTTGCTCTGAAGGTAGCTAAACACCATCCTTCTCGAATGGGTCGTATCTTCTTTAGACCTTGTTATGAGTGGCTCGACATATGACCTTAAAGCTTTTGCCTTTGCCAGTGTGGTTGTAATATGTTTGTGCAATATCAATGATGTTGCCATATTAGACAGCATCGCCTTTCGGTGTGCGCTCGTCCTGCTTAAATGATTGAATTTCCTACGGTGTCTCATTTTTCAATTATTCCTTATCTAATTTGTATTTCGAAACATTCATCCCAAACTCCAGGTTCTTTGCTTTAACCAATTCCTCAAGTTCGGTCAATGATTTTTTACCAAAATTCCTGAATTTCAAAAGATCATTTTTGTTAAAGGCAACCAGCTCCCCCAAGGTTTCAACATCTGCAGCCTTGAGGCAGTTAAGTGCCCTGACCGAAAGATCCATATCAACTAATTTGGTTTTCAACAATTGCCTTACATGGAGTGAATTTTCATCAAATTCCTCTGTTACGTTTTTCTCTTCTGTTTCAAGGGTGATCTTTTCATCGGAAAAGAGCATAAAATGGTGGATCAATATTTTAGCTGCTTCCTGAAGGGCATCTTTTGGATGTATCGATCCATCAGAATCAATTAGGAAGATTAATTTTTCGTAGTCGGTTTTTTGTTCTACCCTTACATTCTCCACATTAAACTTTACATTCTTGATGGGAGTATGGATTGAGTCGATGGCAATAGTGCCCATCGGGGCGTTCAGCACCTTATTTTCTTCAGCTGGGACGTAGCCCCTGCCTTTGTTTATGGTAAGCTCGATGGACAGCTTAACTGTAGGTTCCATACTGCAAACAACTACATCGGGATTAAGTACTTGAAACACCGATAGGTACTTATTAATGTCACCTGCCCTAAAGGTATCTTGCCCTGAAATTACAATATGTACTTTTTCGCTGACCTCTTCCTCGACAAGCCTCTTGAACCGGATTTTTTTTATGTTCAGAAGTACTTCGGCCACATCCTCTAATACTCCTTTAATGGTAGAAAATTCCTGTTCAACTCCTTCGATCCTAACAGTTGTAATTGCAAAGCCCTCCAAAGATGACAGAAGTATCCTGCGCAAGGCATTACCGATGGTTATACCGAACCCGGGCTCCAAAGGGCGAAATTCAAATTTGCCTTTGAAATCATCAGATTCAAGCATTATCACTTTATCCGGCTTTTGAAATGCTAAAATTGCCATAATTTAAACCTTTAGCTTTTAAATGTTAATTTATTATCAAAGAATCTTACTTGGAGTACAATTCAACAATAAGCTGTTCATTGATGTTTTCAGGGATTTCGCCCCTTTCGGGGTAGTTTAAAAACTTCCCAGCCATCTTTTCATCGTCCCATTCAAGCCACGAAAAAGCATTTGCCCTTGATGACAACGACTCGGTAACAACTTCCAAAGATTTGGATCTTTCGCGCACACTGACAATATCGCCGGGCCTTACTGAAAAGGAGGGGACATTAACTAAATTTCCGTTAACCGTTATATGACGGTGTGACACAAATTGCCTGGCCGCCGACCGTGTTGGTGAAATACCCATACGGAAAACAACATTATCGAGACGAGCCTCAATTAATTGAAGCAATACCTCACCGGTAACACCTTTTTTACGGGTAGCCTTGAAAAAAGTGTTCCGGAATTGCCTTTCAAGAATCCCATATGTATATTTGGCCTTTTGTTTTTCTGCCAACTGAACACCGTATTCAGAGGTCTTCTTCCTCCTTTTGTTTTGACCGTGCTGCCCGGGTGGATAATTTTTCTTTTCAAAGTTCTTATCTGCCCCGAATAACGGTTCACCAAACTTTCTTGAAATCTTTGTTTTTGGCCCTGTATATCTTGCCATTTTTATCTATAAATTAAAAATTGATATCTAAAATTCAAATAATAAGCCTTACACCCTTCTACGCTTAGGCGGACGACAACCATTATGTGGCAATGGGGTAACATCATTAATTTCGGTTACTTCAATACCTGAAGCATGAATGTTACGAATAGCCGATTCACGTCCTGAGCCAGGCCCTTTTACATATACCTTAACTTTGCGCAAGCCAAGGTCGAAGGCTTTTTTGGAACAATCTTCTGCAGCCGTTTGGGCAGCGTAAGGGGTATTCTTTTTGGAACCCCTGAAACCCATCTTCCCTGAAGATGACCAAGAGATTACCTCACCGCCATTATTGGTCAGTGTAATAATAATATTGTTAAATGAAGCTTTGATGTAGGCCCTTCCGTAAGGTTCAACCTTTACAACCCTTTTTTTTGTGCTTCTGCCTTTAGTTGTTTTTGCCATATCTCTTTATTCTTTCTGAACCATGCAACCGTAAACATACGGGGATTGATTCAAATACAATCATTTATTAACCTTTTGCTGCCTTCTTTTTGTTAGCAACTGTCTTTTTACGACCTTTACGGGTACGGGCATTGTTTTTAGTTCCCTGACCGCGCAATGGCAAACCAATACGATGACGGATCCCACGGTAGGTGCCTATATCCATTAAGCGTTTGATGTTCATTTGGATTTCTGACCTCACTGCACCTTCAACCTTATAATCATCATTGATGATCTGCCTGATTTTGTTTTGCTCGTCATCAGACCAGTCTTGAACTTTTTTATTAGGATCAACTTTAGCTTTGGTCAAAATTTCAAAAGCAAGGCTTCTGCCAATTCCATACACATAAGTTAACCCTATGACGCCCCTTTTATTTTTCGGTAAGTCGTTACCTGCAATACGTGCCATAATTTTATTTATTTGTTTTATTAACCCTGCCTCTGTTTGAACCTGGGATTTTTTTTGTTGATCACATACAACCGCCCTTTGCGGCGAACAATCTTACAATCTGCTGTTCTTTTTTTAACTGATGCCCTGACTTTCATATCATTAAATGTTACTTGTACCTGAATGTAATACGTCCTTTAGATAAATCATAAGGTGACATGGCAATTTTCACACGGTCGCCAGGTAAGATTTTAATATAATGCATACGCATTTTTCCTGATATATGGGCAGTAATAACATGCCCGTTTTCTAATTCTACCCTGAACATAGCGTTACCCAGTGATTCGATCACGGTACCATCTTGTTCTATAACCGGTTGCTTTGCCATTATGATTCCATTATTGTTTTTTTAATATCTGTGTTATTTAAAGCTTCTTCAATGTACTTAAAGGTTGATAAAATTTCAGCTTTGCCTTTTCTTACTACAATATCATGTTCAAAGTGTGCGCTTGGTAACCTGTCGGCAGTCCTGATGGTCCAGCCATCCTTGTCCTGGGTAACCTTTTTCACCCCCAGGTTAATCATCGGTTCAATTGCAAGCACCATTCCTGCTTTTAATTCCTTTCCCCTGCCCCGTCTGCCAAAGTTTGGCACTTCGGGCTTCTCGTGAAGGTTACTTCCTAACCCGTGCCCAACCAAATCGCGTACTACCGAATACCCAAAACTTTCAACATGCGACTGGACTGCATGACCAATGTCCCCAATCCTCTTTCCTGCCACAGCAGTTTCAATGGCCAAATACAACGACTCCTGTGTCCGCTTCATAAGCATCAACACTTTTTCATCTACCTCGCCAACTGCAAAGGTGTAGGCTGAATCACCAAAATAGCCATTCTTTTTTACACCACAATCCACGGACACAATATCACTGTCCTTCAACTCCCTTTTACCTGGGATTCCATGTACCACCTCATCATTTACTGATATGCACAAGGTGCCGGGAAATCCATTATATCCTAAAAACCCGGGGATCCCCTGATTATCGCGGATGAATTCTTCAGCTATCCTGTCAAGTACAATAGTTTGCACCCCCGGGATTATGTGTTTAGCTACCTCGGCCAAAGTTTTACCAACAAGTAAAGAACTCTCTTTTATTATTTGTATCTCTTCCTCTGTCTTAATCGGAATCATTGCACGAACTTTCTTTTTTTTACATCCCCAAGGATGACGAACGTCCCTTAATCCTGCCCGACTTGGTCAATCCATCGTAATGGCGCATCAACAGGTGGCTTTCGACTTGCTGCAATGTATCGAGCACAACCCCAACAAGTATCAAAAGTGAAGTCCCCCCAAAGAATTGCGCAAACCCCTGGCTTACCCCGAACAGCCTGACAACGGCCGGCATAATTGCAACCAGCCCGAGGAACAGTGATCCAGGAAGTGTAATCCGTGATAATACTGTATCGATAAAATCGGCGGTCCTCCTCCCGGGCTTTACACCTGGTATAAAGCCACCGTTCTTTTTCATATCATCGGCCATCTGGTTAGGATTAACTGTAATGGCCGTATAAAAATAGGTAAACAGGACTATGAGGATAAAAAAGGTAAAATTATACCAGAAGCCGTTAATATTGGTAAAGGTAGCCGCAAAACCGGATAAAGATTCTGATTGTGCATATTGTGCTACAGTTAATGGAAGGAACATAATTGCCTGGGCAAAAATGATAGGCATTACACCTGCCGCATTTACTTTTAGCGGAACATACTGGCGGACACCGCCATATTGTTTGTTCCCAACAATCCTTTTGGCATACTGGACAGGTATCCTACGCGTGCCCTGGACCAATAATATGGTAAGCAATACAACACCAACCAGAGCGATAATTTCGACCATGAACACAACTAAACCGCCACCTTGCTCTTCTAACCTTGAAACAAACTCGCCAAACAGTGCAAATGGCAACCTGGCAATGATACCTATCATAATTATAAGTGAGATACCATTTCCAATTCCTTTATCCGTAATTTTCTCACCCAGCCACATAACAAACATGGAACCGGCCGTGAGCATAATTATAGATGATATCCCAAAGAATGATAATACCGAATGATTTGTTATATTCGGGTCGAAGGGATAAATCCCTTCGGGCGGTAATTGTGCAGCAACGTTTGCAATGTAGGCCGGTGATTGGAAAATAAGGATAATCACAGTAAGATAACGTGTGATCTGAGTAATTTTCTTCCTTCCGCTTTCGCCCTCCTTTTGTAACCTCTGGAAATAAGGGATTGCCATCCCCAACAACTGTACTACAATAGATGCAGAAATATAGGGCATGATACCTAACGCGAAAATCGACGCATTGGAAAACGCCCCGCCAGAAAACATGTTTAACAACCCTAACAGACCGCTTGACGACTGCTGTTGCAATGCATCGAGCATATTAGGGTCAACACCTGGCAAGACAATAAATGAGCCCAAACGATACAGGAGAATAACACCAAGAGTGTATGCGATCCTGTTTCTCAGGTCCTCAATTTTGTAAATATTACGTAAGGTTTCGATTAACTTTTTCATCAAATATTATATTTTTGTTGCAACGCCCCCTTGAGCTTCAATTGCTGTTAACGCTGTACCTGAAAATGCATGGGCTGTAACCTCTACTTTGGCATTTAGCTCGCCGCGGCCCAAAATTTTGATCAGGTCATTTTTCTGGGCAAGTCCATTTTCGATCAATACCTCCAGGTTAATAACAGTAATTTTACTCTCTTCTGCGAGTTTTTGCAACGCATCAATATTAATTCCACGATATTCTTTGCGGTTTATATTTTTAAATCCGCCTTTTGGGACACGTCTGTAGAGTGGCATTTGCCCACCTTCAAAACCAAATTTCCTTGAGTACCCTGATCTTGATTGTGCTCCTTTGTGCCCTCTTGTTGCAGTCCCACCTCTTCCGGAACCCTGTCCGCGGCCAGTTCTTTTTTTCGGTTTGGTTGACCCTTCAGCCGGCTTAAGATTACTTAAATCCATCTTGTTATGCTATTATAATAGATTATACTTTTTCTACTTCGAGTAAATGTTTAACTTTTTCAACCATCCCAATAATTTGAGGGGTTGCGCCCACTTCAATTTGGTGGTTCATCCGCCGAATGCCAAGAGCCTGTAGCGTTCTTTTTTGTCTCAGGGTATGTCCAATACCGCTCTTGACTTGTTTTATCCTTAATTTCTTCATTGCCGTAATTAATTTTATTGACTGAATTAACCGTTGAAAACTCTTTCCACTTCAATACCTCTCATCTGTGCAATTGTATAAGGATCACGCATTTTGGTAAGTGCGTTGATCGTGGCTTTGACCACACTATGAGGATTTGAAGACCCTTTGGACTTGGCAAGGACATCTTTAATACCAACGCTCTCGAACACGGCACGCATGGCGCCACCGGCGATTACACCGGTACCTGGTGCAGCAGGCTTCATAAACACGTATGCACCACTATATTTTCCATAAGCTTCGTGGGGCAATGTTGCGTTTAATACCGGAACTTTAATCAGGTTTTTCTTGGCATCGTCAATACCCTTTGCAATAGCCGAGGTAACCTCTTTTGCCTTGCCCAGGCCGTGGCCAACTACACCATTTTCGTTTCCAACAACTACGATGGCCGAAAAGCTGAAGGTACGTCCACCCTTAGTAACCTTGGTAACCCTTTGGATACTTACAAGCTTATCTTTAAATTCGATTTCGCTCGATTTTACTCTTTTTATGTTTGCGTTTGCCATAATTCCTTAAAATTTAAGACCCTCTTTTCTTGCTGATTCGGCCAGCGATTTAACCCTGCCATGATATAAATAACCGTTCCTGTCGAACACCACTGCTTCGATACCGGCATCTTTGGCTTTTTGGGCAATAACCTTTCCCACCTGTTTAGCCTGGTCTATCTTGGTTATTTTTTCTTTCGAAAAATCTGCGCTTTTCGAGGAGGCAGCTATTAATGTCTTACCTCCGAGGTCGTCAATGATTTGGGCATATATCTCTTTATTGCTCCTGAACACTGTCAATCTGGGACGTTCGGGCGTACCTGAAACAATCTTTCTGATCCTATGCTTAATCCGAAACCTTCTGTATTGTTTTTTACTTTTTATTGCCATTTTACCAATGGTTTTATACTTTTCGTAGTTTATATTCTATCTATTAACTGGCAGCAGCTTTACCGGCTTTGCGCTTAATAACTTCGCCCCTGAAAATTACACCCTTGCCCTTGTATGGTTCGGGCTTCCTGAGGGAACGGATTTTTGCCGCCACCTGTCCAACAAGTTGCTTATCAGCAGATGTTAACGTGATGGACGGGTTTTTACCGCGTTCAGTTAATGTTTCAACTTTAATCTCCTTTGGCATCTGAAACACGATGTTGTGCGAATATCCAAGGGACAGCTCAAGCATTTGGCCGGTAGCATTGGCCTTAAAACCAACACCCACCAATTCCTGTACAATGGTATATCCCTCGGTTACACCCTGTACCATGTTTGAAACCAAAGACCTGTACAAACCGTGCAATGCCTTGTGGCGTTTCTGTTCGGTAGGTCTTTCGAAACGGACTACCCCGTCATCAATTTTCACTTTGATATCTGCATCAACTTGTTGTTCCAGTATTCCCTTAGGCCCTTTAACAGTAATCAGGTTCGTGTCTGAAACCTTAATTTCAACACCCTTTGGGATACTAATCGGTAATTTTCCTATACGTGACATTTGAACTTTCTCCTTTTTTAGCTGACGTAACACAAAACTTCACCACCAACGTTTTCTATCCTTGCTTCCTTATCAGTCATCAATCCCCGTGAGGTACTGATAATTGCGATCCCCAATCCGTTCAACACCCTTGGGAGGTCTTTAGAACCGGTATATTGTCGTAGGCCAGGGGTGCTCACCCTTTGGAGTGAGGTTATGGCTGAGATTTTAGATACCGGATGATACTTTAAGGCAATTTTTATACTTTCAGGAAATGTTTCATCCTCAAACTTATAATTGAGGATATAGCCTTTGTTAAAAAGGATTTTGGTGATCTCCTTCTTGATTTTTGATGAAGGCATTTCTACAATCCGGTGGTTCGCCATAATGGCATTCCTAAGGCTTGTAATAAAATCTGCAATCGGGTCAGTTACCATATCTTGCTTCTCTTTAAATTATTTAATCAATAAATTTTACCAGCTTGCTTTTTTTATTCCCGGGATTAACCCCTGCAAAGCCATTTCCCTAAAATTGATCCGTGACAGCCCAAACAACCTCATATATCCTTTTGGACGGCCGGATAACTGACAACGATTGTGTATCCTGACTTTTGAGGAATTTTTAGGCAACTTTTGCAGAGCTGTGAAATCGCCGGCTGCTTTAAGTGCTGCACGCTTTTCAGCATATCTTTCAACAAGTTTCGCCCGTTTGACTTCTCTTGCTTTCATCGACTCTTTGGCCATATCGCTAGTAATTTATTTCTTGTTTTTAAATGGGAATCCAAATTCTTTCAAAAGCGCATAAGCTTCTTTATCCGTATCTGCACTTGTAACAAAGGTGATGTCCATACCATTGATCTTGTTCACCTTGTCGATATTAATTTCCGGGAAAATAATCTGCTCGGTAACACCAAGTGTGTAATTTCCACGTCCATCGAAACCTTTATCGTTTATCCCCCTGAAATCCCTTACACGTGGGATAGCTACGGAGATCAGCCTGTCTAAAAATTCATACATCCTATCGCCATGAAGCGTAACCTTTACACCAACAGGCATCCCTTTTCTCAACTTAAAATTGGAAATATCTTTTTTAGATATTGTAGGAACGGCCTTTTGCCCGGTAATTTGGGTCATTTCAGCAATACCATGGTCTATGAGCTTTTTATCGGCAATTGCACCTCCCAAACCCTGGTTAACAGATATTTTTTTTAATTCAGGCACCTGCATCGGGCTTGTGTACCCAAATTGTTTCATCAATGCAGGATGTATCTCCTTTTGATACTTTTCCTTTATTCTTGGTGTGTAACTCATTATTTAATTACCTCCCCTGATTTTTTTGAATAGCGTACCAGATTACCGGTCTTTTCATCTATTTTGCGGCCAACCCTTGTTACATTGCCAGCACCATCGACAAGCATTAAATTTGAAATGTTCATTGGTGCTTCTTTTTTTACAATGCCACCTTGTGGGTTCTCAGCATTGGGCTTGGCATGTTTGGTAACCAAATTTATGCCTTCGATAATGACTTTTTGCTTTTTGGCATCTACAACGAGCACTTTACCTTGTTGCCCTTTAGATTCACCGGCAATAACCATTACGTTGTCGCCCTTTTTTACAAATATTTTTTTTCCTTTGCTCATAATCAGTTCCTCATTTAAATTATAACACTTCGGGTGCTAAAGAAACGATTTTCATATACTGCTTCTCCCTGAGTTCGCGGGCTACCGGCCCGAAAATACGAGTTCCGTACATTTCACCTGTCGGATTGAGAAGTACTACTGCATTGTCTTCAAACCGGATGTATGATCCATCGTTGCGGCGTATTTCTTTCTTGGTCCTTACCACCACAGCTTTAGAAATAGTACCTTTCTTGATATTACCTGATGGGATTGCGCTTTTTACTGTTACAACTATCATATCACCAATTGTGGCATACCTTTTTCCGGTACCGCCCAGAACATTGATGCATAGCACCGTCTTCGCACCACTGTTATCAGCAACCATCAGTCTGGATTCTTTCTGTATCATGATTTATTTAGCTCTTTCAATTATTTCTACTAATCTCCAACATTTGTTCTTGCTAATGGGCCGTGTTTCCATAATGCGAACGGTATCACCCTGGTTGCAGTCATTCTTGTCGTCATGTGCTGTAAACTTGGTGGCTTTTTTTACGTATTTCCCATACAAAGGGTGCTTCACCTTCCGTTCGACCCTAACAACAATGGTTTTATCCATTTTGCTGCTAACTACAAGGCCGGTCCTTTCTTTTCTCAGCGATCTTATTACTTTGCTTTCCATTATGATAATCTCTTATTATAGTTTACCTTTAAACTTTCTGCTTTGCATCTCGGTTTTCAATCTTGCAATTGTCCGGCGATAATCAGTAATTTTATGTGGGTTTTCGAGAGGGGAGACAGCATGGTTCAGCTTAAGCTTTACAAGTTGTTTTTCTTCCTCTTCCAACCTTTCAATCAAATCGTCGTTAGACAATTCTATTATAACACTTTGTTTCATTTCTCAACGATTAATTTTCTTCAATGTAATCTCTTCTAACAATAAATTTGGTCTTAACCGGTAGTTTTTGGGCAGCAAGGCGCATTGCTTCTTTTGCAACTGCAAGGGGAACGCCATCGGCCTCAAAAATAATACGGCCGGGACTGACCCTGGCAACAAATAATTCGGGGGCGCCTTTACCTTTTCCCATACGCACCTCAGCAGGTTTTTTGGTTACAGGTTTATCCGGGAATATCTTAATCCAAATCTGGCCTTCACGTTTCATATGACGTGTTACGGCCTGACGGGCAGCTTCTATCTGCCTACCGGTTAACCAGGCTGTTTCCAGGGTTTTAATACCAAAGGATCCAAATGCAAGCTGGTTTCCCCTTTGGGAATTGCCCTTCATTTTACCCTTCTGCATTTTTCTAAACTTTGTTTTCCTTGGCTGTAACATTATGCTAAAGTTATTTTATTATTCAAATACAATTTCAAAAATTATCTTCTTTGTTGACGTTGACGGGGCCGTGGCTTACGACCGCCGCCACCACCGGCACCCTGGCCGCCTTTTGGTCTCTTGTCACCCGAAAATGTTGGTACAAGTTCAGGTTTGCCAAAAATCTCACCTTTACAAATCCACACTTTTAAACCTATCCGGCCATATGTGGTATGTGCTTCAGTTTTGGCATAATCAATATCCGCCCTCAGGGTATGCAACGGTGTCCTACCCTCTTTATACATTTCATTCCTTGCCATTTCGGCTCCACCCAAACGGCCTGAAATTAAAACTTTAATCCCCTCGGCACCAATTCTCATTGTTGAGGCTATTGTAGTTTTTATGGCCCTTCTGAATGATATCCTCCCTTCAATTTGGCGCGCTATGTTATTAGCAACCAAAACAGCATCAAGCTCAGGTCTTTTAATTTCAGAGATATTTATTTGTATCTCTTTGCCGGTAATTTTTTTAAGCTCTTCCTTAAGTTTGTCAACTTCTTGTCCGCCTTTTCCAATTATAATCCCGGGGCGTGCAGTTGTAATAGTTACGGTGACAAGTTTAAGTGTACGCTCAATAAATATTTTAGAAATCCCGGCTTTTGAGAGACGAGCATGAAGGTATTTCCTGATTTTATCGTCTTCGACAAGCTTATCTTTAAAATCATTTCCGCCATACCAGTTAGACTCCCATCCTTTGATGATTCCTAACCTAAGACCTATTGGATTTGTTTTCTGTCCCATTCGGTGTTGAAATATATGTGATTATTTATTTCTTATTAATTTAAACTATTCCGTAGCTTCAAGTTGCCTGCTGTCAAGAACTACGGTAACATGATTTGAACGTTTCCTTATCCTGTGGGCACGGCCCTGGGGGGCAGGGCGGATCCGTTTCAACTGTCGTGCGCTGTCAACCATAACTGATTTAACAAAAAGGTTGCTCTCTTCCATCCTTACGCCTTCGTTCTTTTCCTGCCAGTTTGCAATGGCAGAGAGGACCAATTTATACATTCTTCCGGCAGCTTCCTTTGAGGTATGTTTCAAAATGTTCAATGCCATTTCAACATCTTTGCCCCTGATTAAACCGGCTACCAGCCGCATCTTTCTTGGTGAGGTCGGACAATTATTTAATTTGGCAAAGTACAACGACTTTTTCGCCTCTTTAATTTTTTCCGCTCTTATATGTTTACGTACTCCCATTTTACTTCCCTTTATTTTTTATTTCCTATTACCAGCATGACCTCTAAACTGTCGTGTTGGTGCAAATTCACCAAGTTTATGACCGACCATGTTCTCAGTAACATAAACAGGTATAAATTTATTCCCGTTGTGGACTGCAATGGTCAATCCAACAAAATCAGGCGAGATAACTGAAGCTCTTGACCAAGTTCTAATAACGGTCTTTTTGCTGGCAGCTTGGTTTTCGAGAACTCTCTTTTCAAGCTTATAATGAATAAATGGACCTTTTTTAAGCGAACGACTCATCTTGAATTATGATTTTCTAATTATTTTTTTCTTCTTTCGATAATGTACTTGCTTGTAGCTTTTTTCTTAGATCTGGTTTTATAACCTTTGGCAGGCAAACCTTTTCTTGATCTTGGCAAGCCTCCCGAAGCCCTACCTTCGCCACCACCCATTGGGTGATCTACCGGGTTCATTACCACGCCCCTTACCCTGGGCCTTCTTCCAAGCCACCTCGTACGGCCGGCTTTTCCTGAAACTTCAAGGCTATGGTCCATATTGGAAACGATGCCGATGGTTGCCTTACACGTTTGGAGGATCATCCTGGTTTCACCTGATGGAAGTTTGAGAATTGCAAATTTCCCTTCTCTTGTCATTAACTGTGCATACGACCCTGCACTTCTTGCCATTTTACCACCCTGGCCCGGACGAAGCTCGATATTATGTATCACCGTACCAAAAGGGATTTCACTCAGATAAAGCGTGTTGCCCACATCAGGCGATACGCCCTTACCGGAAAGTATTGTCTGTCCAACCTTAATTCCTTTAGGGGCAATAATATACCTCTTTTCGCCATCGGCATAAAACACCAGTGCTATACGTGCACTTCGGTTAGGGTCGTATTCTACGGTCTTTACAGTTGCCGGAATACCATCCTTATCGCGCCTAAAGTCGATGATCCTATATTTTTGCTTATGGCCACCACCTAAATATCGCATGGTCATTTTGCCCTCGTTATTCCTACCACCACTCTTCTTTTGCGGTTCCAGCAAACTCTTTTCCGGTTTGTTGGTGGTGGTTATCTCATCAAACGCACTAATTACTTTGAAGCGCTGACTCGAAGTTGTCGGTTTGAATTTTTTTAAAGCCATTTATCTTAAATATTGCTGTAAAAATCAATTGTTTCACCTTCGGCCAATGTTATAATGGCCTTTTTAAATGATTTTGTCCTTCCGCCGATAAGACCTGTTTTGGTATTCCTGGATTTGTTCTTACCTGAATACCTCATAGTATTTACACTCAGGACATCAACTCCGTACAATTCTTCAATAGCACCTTTAATCTGAAGTTTGTTGGCTTCATTGTGCACGACAAAACCATACCTGTTGAGCTTCTCCCCGAGGTCAGTCATTTTTTCGCTAATGATCGGCTTAATCAAAATATTCATGATACCTTACGTATTTTGGTTATTTACTGCCTGTTGATTTTCGAACATTTCACTAATATCATTTAAAGAAGTCTCAACGATTAGTATCCGTTGTGCTTTCATGATATCGAATGTATTTATGCTCTTCGAATTCAAGTATAAAACTTCAGGGATGTTCCTTGCCGACAAGTAAATATTTGTGTCGGTGGAAGGTAACAATAACATTGTTTTTATACCTTCAAGATTAAAACTTTTCAAGATCCCTAAAAAGTTTTTAGTCTTAGGCGAATCGAAAGTAAAATCTTCGAGGACAGTGATTTTATTTTCTGCT
Organism: Bacteroidetes bacterium 4572_114; assembly: GCA_002254335.1. GTDB lineage: Bacteria > Bacteroidota > Bacteroidia > Bacteroidales > 4484-276 > 4484-276. The sequence continues at coordinate 27,867 of NIVA01000001.1, forward strand.
GCTTTGTAGGACAGTGCAGATTTTCGTGCCAAGCGCTTGACCTTCTTGTTCAGTTTAAAACTGTAGTCGCGTGGTTTGGGGCCAAAAACACGGCCACCACCCCTGAAAATGGGGTTCTTGATATCTCCAACACGAGCAGTACCAGTTCCTTTTTGACGCTTCAATTTTCTCCTGCTACCGGTAATTTCACCACGTTCTTTGCTTTTATGCGTCCCCTGACGGTTGTTGGCCAAAATCTGCTTCACATCAAGGTAAATTGCATGATCGTTGGGCTCGATACCAAAAATAGCATCGTCTAACGAAACAGTGCGCCCTGTCTCTTCCCCGCTAATATTATATACTGTTAACTCCATCTTTCAACTATTACATATGATCCATTAGGCCCTGGAATGGAACCTTTAACAACAATTAAATTCTTTTCGGGAACAATTTTCACTACCTGAAGATTGATCATCTTAACGCGTGTGTTTCCCATTTGGCCAGCCATACGCATTCCTTTGAAAACCCTCGAAGGCCATGAGGATGCACCGATTGAACCGGGGGCCCTTAGCCTGTTGTGCTGACCGTGGGTCGCATCATTTACACCTTTAAACCCATGACGCTTGACCACTCCCTGAAACCCTTTACCTTTACTGGTGCCAACAACATCAATAAATTCACCCTCTTCAAAGATCGATACATCAACTATATCACCAAATTTCTTTTGATGCCCGGCCTCAAACCTTGTAAACTCCCTAATGATTTTTTTTGGGCTTACACCGGCCTTTGAAAAGTGGCCCTTCATAGCATTAGTGGTATGCTTTTCTTTCTGTTCACCATAAGCCAACTGGATACCTTCGTAGCCATCGGTCTCCTTGGTTTTTACCTGGGTAACTACGCATGGTCCAGCCTCTATAACAGTACAAGGGACATTCTTTCCCTCTTTGTTATAAACACTGGTCATCCCGATTTTTTTACCTATAATTCCAGACATTATTAATAATGTTTAATTTTTTTTTTACCTATTACCAATCCCTGCCCCGAACCCCGAAAACTTTCAGGCCTATCAGGGCTTCACAACAAAAACAATTACACTTTTATCTCAACTTCAACACCACTGGGCAGTTCAAGTTTCATAAGTGCATCAATGGTTTTTGTTGTAGAACTGTAAATATCGAGAAGCCTTTTGTAAGAAGATAACTCAAACTGCTCCCTCGCCTTTTTATTTACAAAGGTTGCCTTGTTCACAGTAAATATCTTCTTGTTTGTTGGTAGTGGTATCGGGCCACTTACAACTGCACCTGTACTCTTTACAGTTTTAACGATCTTTTCGGCCGATTTATCAACCAGGTTATGATCGTACGATTTCAGTTTTATTCTAATCCTCTGACTCACCTTATAAATATTTATTTATTCTTAACAATTCAGTATCTAAACTTTAACTACGTACCCTTTTATCTTGTACAAAACTTTTTCAAGCAAATCCTGGGGCAGTTCAGCGAAATGCGAAAATTCAAGGCTGTATGTTGCACGGCCCGAAGTGAAGGACCTAAGTGCAGTAACATAGCCGAACATTTCGGCCAGCGGAGCCTTGGCCCTGAGTACCTGGGCCCCAAATTTTGACGATACATCCTCAAGATGTCCACGTCTCTTGTTCAAATCGCTGCTAACATCACCAATGTATTCATCGGGTGTTGATACCTCAAGTTTCATGATAGGCTCAAGCAAAGTAAGTTTTGCCAGCTTGCATGCGTTTCTGAAACCTAATTTGGCAGCAATTTCAAAGGCCATTTGATCGGAATCTACCGGATGAAAAGATCCATCCTTCAAAACAACTTTCAGGCTATTTAAAGCAAATCCTGCAAGGGCACCATTCATCATAGCCATTTCAAAGCCTTTGCGCACAGAATTAATATATTCTTTTGGCAGGTCACCGCCTTTTATTTCATCAATGAACTGAAGTCCTGATTCGCCATTATCTGACGGTCCAATCTCAAATTTAATATCTGCAAACCTGCCCCTGCCACCAGTTTGTTTTTTATACAACTCACGGTATTCAACAGTAGAAACAACAGCCTCTTTATATGCAACCTGTGGTTTTCCCTGGTTACATTCGATGTTAAATTCGCGTTTGAGCCTGTCAACCAGTATTTCAAGGTGAAGCTCGCCCATACCACTAATTATGGTTTGTCCGGTTTCGGGGTCAACCTTAACTTTAAAAGTTGGATCTTCTTCGGCGAGTTTATTAAGTGTCTCCCCCAGTTTATCAAAATCATCCTGTGTTTTGGGTTCGATGGCCAAATTAATTACAGGGTCGGGGAACGTTATAGTTTCGAGTATGATAGGATGGTCGATGGCACAAAGTGTATCGCCGGTCCTTATTTCTTTAAATCCCACAATAGCACCAATATCACCTGCCCCAATTTCTTCAAGGGGAATTTGCTTATTTGCATGCATCTGCATTATCCTGGCAATACGCTCACGTTTACCAGTGTTGGCATTCAACACATATGAGCCGGCTTTTAAAGTACCGGAATAAACCCTGAAGAAGGCAATTTTGCCAACATAAGGGTCGGTGGAAATTTTAAATGCAAGTGATGAAAAATATTCTTCGGGGGAGGGCTTACGTGATTCGGGTTTTTCGGTTTTGGGGTTGATACCGTCGATGGCTTCAACTTCGATGGGTGAGGGCAGATAGGCTGATATAGCATCGAGTAGTAGTTGAACACCTTTATTCTTAAATGCCGATCCACATAAAACCGGTGTAATCCGCATTTCCAAAGTGGCCTTTCTAACGGCAGCAATAATTTCACTTTCGGAAATTGATTGGGGATCATTCATGAATTTCTCAAGCAATTCATCACTCTCCTCAGCAACCCCCTCAATCAAACTTGTTCTGTATTGGGCTACAGTATCCTTTATATTTTCCGGGATTTCTACCTCTTCAAATTTCTCTCCAAGTGAGGAATCATCCCATTTGTAAGCTTTATTTGTAACCAGGCACACTACTCCGCTAAATTCGTCTTCATCTCCTATTGGGACTTGAAGGGGAATTGGGTTTGCGCCAAGTTTATCTTTAATTTGGTTGACCACCTTTAAATAATCGGCGCCCGACCTGTCCATTTTATTTACAAAACTGATACGGGGGACATTATATTTATCGGCCTGGCGCCAAACAGTTTCCGATTGTGGTTCAACACCGCCAACTGCACAGAAAATGGCAATGGCACCATCCAATACCCTTAACGATCGTTCCACTTCAACTGTGAAATCCACATGGCCGGGGGTATCGAGGATGTTGATCTTATAATTTACGTTTTTAAAATCCCAAAAAACAGTTGTTGCAGCCGAAGTAATTGTAATGCCACGCTCCTGCTCCTGAACCATGTAGTCCATAGTGGCAGCACCATCGTGCACTTCCCCAATCTTGTAATTGATGCCTGTATAATATAAGATGCGCTCAGTCGTCGTGGTCTTGCCCGCGTCGATGTGCGCCATTATACCAATGTTTCTTATATTTTTTAATTCCTGAGACATCTTGTTAAACTATCCTGCTTTCTGTGTTTATATTTAGAACCTGAAATGCGAGAATGCTTTATTTGCATCTGCCATTCTGTGGGTATCTTCTTTCTTTTTAAAAGCCCCACCTTCTTCTTTGAACCCGGCTACTATTTCTGATGCAAGTTTTCTGCCCATCGACTTTTCGTTGCGCTTACGGGCAAAAAGTATCATATTTTTCATTCCAATGGACTGTTTCCTTTGTTGTGGGATTTCAGTAGGTATCTGGAATGTGGCGCCACCAATCCTGCGGCTCCTTACCTCAACGGCAGGTGTAACATTAACGAGTGCTTTTTTCCAAACTTCCAGGCCATCCTCTTTGGTCCTTTCAGAAACCACGTCGATAGCCTCGTAGAAAATCTTGAAGGAAAGGTTTTTCTTGCCACGGAGCATCAGGTTATTAACAAATTTGGTGACCATAGTGTCGTTGAACCGTGGATCCGGGAGAATAATTCTTTTTTTAGGTTTTGATTTCCTCATTTTCTATATTGAATTATGCTGATTGTCGATAATTTATTTCTGCTTCGGACGCTTGGTCCCGTATTTTGAACGGCGCTGTGTACGGCCTTCAACACCTGAAGTGTCAAGTGCGCCACGGATAATGTGATATCTTACGCCCGGAAGGTCTTTGACACGCCCGCCACGGATCATCACTATGGAGTGCTCCTGGAGGTTGTGGCCTTCGCCCGGTATGTATGCGTTAACTTCCTTTTGGTTGGTAAGCCTTACCCTGGCAACTTTACGCATTGCTGAATTTGGCTTCTTTGGTGTGGTGGTGTAAACACGCACACATACCCCCCGGCGTTGCGGACAACTGTCCAATGCAGGAGATTTACTCTTGTCGGTTAACGTCTTGCGTCCTTTGCGTACTAACTGTTGAATCGTCGGCATATTAAGACTTTTGTTTAATTTTCTGTTACAATCCCCTCGATTTTGGGGGTGCAAAAGTACATATTATTTCAATAAAACAATGGTTGGTTAAAAATAAATTTCAACATAACCACAACACCGCAACCAATACTACTGGTTTCGACTGATTTAATTAATTATTAAAAAAAATAAAAAAGGGAAATTAAAAGGAAGGCTTTTGCTCGTGCAGAGGTTAAATGACAATTTTTTCTCTTTTGACCCAAAAATTTCGCTTGTCATTAAGAAACCTATGTTTACCTCAGTTTTTCAGGTTTCCTTAAAATTTCTCTTAAAATATGTTGCAAATTCACACTCAAATAATTACATTGGAATATCGAATTTTGCGGGCGCAAAGATACAACTGTTTTTTACAATACCAAATTTGGATGAAAGTATTTTTTTTGTTTGGGGAGGGGTGGGTGGAAAAATTGACAAAGGAATGAAGTGTCCTGTCCTACAACCCCCTCTGCCATTCCTGCCTCAGGTTGGCCATTTCAGGGGCATCAATAGCTGATTGAAGTTTATCAAGGAGCAACTGCTTGTCCCTGTTCAAAATCCCCTTCAAAACTAAATAATTTGAGGCATGGTCGCTGCGGAAAATTGTACTTTCCAGTTCGAGGTTTGAAATAAAGGAGTGTTGTTCATGAAGGAGCCCCAAAAGATTTAGTTCTTCAAAATCGCCGGCAAACCGCTGTTGGAAATGCCCCACACCATATGGAAAACTTAAAACCAGTGTTGATAGATATTCGGGCTGGATGGCATTGATAACCTTTGCTGAATTTTCGGCATGTTGGGGTGAATACCGCCTCCCTCCCAGCCCGTTGATGATCATCACAGAACTTTTTATCCCTGCTTCCTTTGCTTTTTGCATGGAGGCTATCATACTTTTGGCTGTTTCGCCCTTATCAATCATCTCTAACAAACCATCATCACCCGTTTCTAAGCCAACATATATCAACTTTAAACCAGCTTTTTGTAATGACCTTAGCTCTTCAACTGATTTGTCCTTCATGTCTTTTGGAATGGCATAGGCCGATATCCGGGACAGCCTTTTCATTTTTCCGTTCAAATAATTTATTATGCGCATCAGCTTTTCATGGCCGAGCACCATTGCATTGCCATCCCCTAAAAATATTTTTCTTGTATCAGGTAAATAACTTGCGGCATCATCAATATCCAAAAAGATATCTTTCTCACTTTTTACGCGGAATTTTTTTGAGGCGTACATTTCGCAGAAGGCACATCTATTCCATGAGCAACCTATTGTTGGTTGCAGGATGAGTGAGTAGGCCTCGCTGGGGGGCCTGAAAACGGGTTCGTCGTATTTTATTGGGTTGGAAAACATTGTATTCGTTTCTGGTTTTTATTCTGGTACTTTTAACGGAAACCTCCGGGGGATTATTCAACCCACTTCGGGGTTGTGGTTTTGTATTGTGTCACTGTACCCCCCAATTTCATTGGGGGTTATTGGGGGTTATTGATGGTTGAACCCTGCGGGTTTCTTGTTTTCTGTAAGGCATAAATCTATAATTGTCGGGCGTATCTGAACCTGGGAATTCAACCCACTCCGGGGTTTCTTACATACTGTCCGTAGGACAAAATTGGGGGCATTTAGCCACAATATGACCATCCCCCAACCCCGAAGTGGGTTGAATAAAATACCCGGAAAAACAGATACTACAAAAAGTATTTCTCATCGAAATCAACATCAAACTCCTTCAGCAAACGTTTGTATTCAACCGGAAACGACTCTTTTTTATGATGTTCCTTTTGGTTTTTGATGTACTCTATCACCCTGTGCCGGTCGGAATGGGAAATTGTAAATGCAGCATAACCTTCTGCCCATCCAATAAACCGTGGGAACTCAGGTTGGGTTTTTAACCAGATAGAAGATGATGTTTTAATTGTTCTGAGATAATCAGCAAGTGCGATTGAAGGGTGAAGATCGGACATGATATGCAAATGGTCCAAACTTCCATTTATCCGGTATAGTTTACAATTTTTGTTTTTAATAATCCCCCAAATGTATTTGTAGAGTTTATCACAGTGCTCATCGGGGATTGTTTTTTGACGATATTTTGTGCCAAATACGATGTGATAATAGATTTGTCGGTAACTTGCCATAATTATAATTGTTTATTCAACCCACTTCGGGGTTGTGGTTTTGTATCGGTTTACTGTACCCCCCAATTCATTGGGGGTTATTGATGGTTGAACCCTGCGGGTTTCTGGTTTTCTGCACGACAAAAATGCTATTGATCCATAATCTGAACCTGAAACACACTTCCAGGTAGTAGATTTGTATTGCTTCAATGCATTTCATTGGGGGTTATTGATGATTAAACCCTGCAGGCATATTGTTTTCTGCTGGGCAAAAATACTATTATCCAGGAACCTGCAAGGCTTTATAAACTGGGGATTATTCCTCCCACTCCGGTTTTGCTTATCAACTGTCCGTAGGACAGAACGTGAATAACCCTCAATGAAATCTAACCATGATATGACCATCCCTCAACCCCGATGTGGGTTGAATGTATTTCTCCCGAAAATCCTGGTCTGCGCCTGTGTGATGGCCAGCTATGAAAATAATTCTGTTCACAATTAGATGGGATACATTACATTTGCTAAAAATTATCAAATTATGAAAAAACTTATTTTATCCTTATCGCTTGCTTTGTTCGGCATCTTTTCATTTGCACAGATAGAAGTGACCATCTACGAAATCCAGGGACAGCAGGAACACTCGCCCTATGCCGGGGAAATTATTATCACACAGGGGATAGTTACAGGTGTTTTTGACATCGGATATTTTATCCAGGATGGCGATGGCGAATGGAACGGTGTGTATGTTTATTCGTCAGAAGCAGTAACTGTGGGCGATGAGATTGAGTTGTCGGGCGAAGTGGTTGAATATTATGATTTAACAGAACTTAAAGATATTGTGACCTTTGAGGTTTTGTCTTCAGGAAACCAACTGCCGGCAGCTTCGGTATTGGATACCTGGGATGTAAACGATGAGGCCTACGAAGGGGTTTTGGTCAAGGTGGAAGATGCCGTTTGCAGCAATGCCAACCTGGGCTACAACGAATGGGAACTCGACAATGGCACAGGCCCATGCCGTGTGGATGACATGGGAGTGGTTTATTCGCCTGTTGTGGGTTTGAGTTATTCGGTTACCGGCCCGCTTAATTATTCCTACGAGAATTACAAGATCGAACCGAGGGACGAAAACGATATCGTGATCTTGGAAAACCTCTATTTTATTAAGGGGCCCGAACAGATCAATCCAGAAAAGACTTTAATTACGGTACAGTGGGAAACAAACATTGAAGCTACCACCCAGCTATTTTGGGGCTACACACCAGAGTTGGAACAGGGAATGGTTTCACTGGCAGGGAACAGGGTTGAACACGAATTACAATTGCCGGGCGTGCCATCAACTATTTTTTATATCAGGCCGTTTTCGGTTGCTGATGCCGACACGACCCCAAATTTCACAAGGCCTTATGCAACAGTTTCCAACTCTTCGGGGGACGTAAAGCTTTATTTTAACCATAAAGTTGACCACTCAGTTGCAAATGTAGAAATGGCCGTGTGGGCACAAAATATCACAGATACCGTTATCCATTATTTGAATATGGCACAGCAAACCCTTGATATCACCATGTACGAACAGGAGTCGGATGAAATTGTTGAAGCCATTAATTCCGCTTACAACCGTGGCGTACAAGTAAGATATATTACAGATAACGAGGGAAACAACCCCGCTTTGGCCAATCTCGACCCATCAATCCCTGTCTTTTATTATGTAAATGAAAATGCAATTATGCACGATAAATTCATCATTATCGACGCAACATCAGAAATGGGATCTTGGTCAATTACCGGCTCATTAAACCATACCATCAACAACCTGGGCTGGGATTATAACAACATGATCTGTATCCAGGATGTAAGCCTGGCCAAATCGTTCACCCTTGAATTTGAGGAGATGTGGGGCAGTGACGGCCCGATGTATGATGAGGCCAATGCCAAATTTGGTTCAGAAAAATCAAACAACACACCACACAAGTTTTTGATAAACAACATTCCGATGGAATTATACTTTTCCCCATCTGATGGGACCACCCCAAAAATTAAATCTGCCATCGACCAGGCACTAAATGATATTGAATTGGGGATCATGGTATTTACCGAAAACTCCCTGGGCAATGCAATTGTTGATGCACATCAGCGTGGACTGGATATACATGGGATTATCGACTATGTGGAATACACGGGAAGTGAGTACCAATATCTGAAAGACAATGGTGTTTATGTAAGGGATTACGTTAACCCGGATGGCAGCCAGTGGCCCGATGGCCCGGTTTTTCATCATAAATATGTAATCCTGGATTTCATTGACGGAAGCGCAAACCCTGTCGCCATCACCGGTTCACACAATTGGTCGGCTGCTGCCGAATCAAAAAATGATGAAAATACACTGATTATTCATGATGCCAACATTGCCAATCAATTTCACCAGGAATTTTATCAGCGTTTTAATGATTTACTTACACCGGTTGCTGTTGATGATGATACTGTTACCGGGATGAATGATGCTGTTGTGATAGGTTATCTTGAAAATGATTTCATTCCCGAAGATGTAACTATTGCCACTGAAATAGTGCAGCTGCCGCTTAACGGAGAGGCTGGTATTGATGAAGGCATGATCTATTATGTTCCGGTTGCAGGGTTTATTGGAAACGACAGCCTCAGTTATCGTATTTATAATATTGACAATACTGAATTATCTGATACAGCTTGGGTAAGGATTGAAGTTGGTGAAAACAGTATTGATGAGCTAATTGAGAATACTTTTTCTATAAAAGCCACAACCAATATAAATCCCCTATCCCTCATTTTGGATATTGATTCGGATAAAAACCAGGAACTGTTGATAAGGATCGTGAACCTTACAGGGAAACAAATTCATGCCGAAACCATTTCTGTTTCATCCGGGACAACCACTGTCCAAATCAAATTATCATCAATGGCCAGGGGGATTTTGTTTTTGGATGTTTCGGGTGATGGGGGACGGGTTGTTTCCAAATTGGTTTTATAAATGGGTTATATTTTCCGTGTGGCCGCCAAAATTTTGAAAAACAGATTGGACAATGGTTTTGTTTGTCCTCGTTTTTGCAGGTTCAGATACCATCCCAATTTTTTCAGGATAGGGATTTTGTGGGTTTCCACAAATTCAATCAATGCCCCATCGGGGTCTTCAATATAGGAAAAATGCCCTGCGGCTTCCCCCATGTCAAAACTATTGGCACTGTCAACCGTAAATGGATGGCCAAATTCCTCGCACTCTTTTTTCAAATCATCCATACCAATTATATCAAAACAAATATGAATATATCCTAAATCGCCCCATAGTCTGTTTTTATAAATCTTGTGGGCTTTTCGATCTTTCGATTGAAAAAGTTCGATAGTACTCTCTCCCAACATAGGGCTGAATGCACCGTTTCTCTTTTGACCATGTTTAAGAAGTACCCGTCTGTATTTTTCATTACCTCCCGAAAGGGTTGCCAAATCATCAAATACAGCTTCCTGATCGTAAACAATAGTATCGTAACCTAAAATATGGCCATAAAATTTGATTGATTTCTCCATATCTGAAACCCCGATAATTGCCCCTGAATTTCCTCCGGTCAACTTGTTTTGATTAAGGAGCCAATCATATCCTTCTTCAATTTCAAATATATTATTATATGGATCCTTAATAAAAAAATGAGGTTTGCCTTCAGGGGAGTTTTTAACTACCGAAATAATATTGATGTTTCTGTTTTGAAACGCTTTGTATGCCTTTTCAACATCGGGGGATTTAATTTTACATGCGAAAATGCCCAGGTCCCCCGGCCGTACCTCAAAGTTGGGCGCTACAGGTGTCCGGCTTGTGTATTGCCAAACTTCAAAACCTCCGCCACTTTTCATGTTATAGGCCAAAATGGCATGGCGTTTTTGTGGTTTGTTATCGGTATATCTCAACATCAAATTGGCCTCGGCAGCCTCATCGAAGATCACCACATCATAACCCAGGTTCGCTTTATACCAATCCCGTGCTTCATAAAGATCAGAAACCCCAATACCAATCTGTTGTATGCCTGCAATAATTTTTGTCATTTATTTCAATTTGATTTTATTAATAAAGCTGTCAGACAGTTATCCTTTTAATTATGCACTGAATTTAAAGTAGGATAAATTTTACTTTTAGCTTTAACTGTCTGACAGCTATTCTCCCAAATGTTTACTTTTTAGACTAAACTTTGTTGATGTCGGCTGCCATCTTTTTTCAAAGCATTATACGAAATATTGGTCCGTACCCTGCCAGGAATTGCTATCGTAACTTTAATATTATCATTTTTATGCTCTGCCCTCAGTGTCTCGTAAAATCCGTGAAGGGCATGTTTGGATGCTGAATATGCCGACCGCAAAGGAAACCCAAACTTACCAACGATGGAACTGACCACAACTATATGCCCGGATTTCTGCCTGATCATCTTCGGCAGGACAGCTTTGGTGATGGCAATATTCCCAAAATAATTAACCTCCATCAACCGTCGGTCTATCTTTAAAGGCGTTTCGTGCACCAACGACCGTTGACTGATCCCTCCGTTTACTATCAAATAATCGATAATATTATACCTATTGATGACTTCGGCAACCAGGGGCGTGTAATCAGAATTATCTTCCAAATCAAGGGGGATAACCGAGCAATCATCAGTAAAGTTGAGACACATCCCTTTAACCGTTTCCAGCTCATCCACATTGCGCGACGACAGGATAAGCCTGGCCTTTTGCCTGGCAAAATCCACAGAAAGTGCTTTCCCGATACCGGAGGAAGCCCCAATTATCCATATCGTTTTGCCTTTAAAATTCATTTTTTTGGCTAAATATCAGATTTCATGCAAATTATTTTGGTTTGCAAAAATAGCAAATCAAATTAGATTTAGGATTTTTTAACAAACTCGGTGGGCTTATTACCATATTTACAAAAAATATCTAATTTTACACCTAAAAAAGGTGGTAGCCAGGTTGCTGGCCAACAAGGGTTATGCTGTGGAAGTTTACATTATTAGGTTTACCGATAAAGCTTCGGAAGATTTTAAAATTAACCACCAAAGGCTGAAAGAAACTGAAAATGTAAAGGTCAGGGATATTATTGATGGTGATAAATTACCTGTCATAGAAACAGATGACATTGTTATTGATGCCATTTTTGGTTCCGGACTGTCCAAGCCGGTCACAGGGTTTCTTGCCCGTATCATCAACCATATTAATCAATCGGGTACAATAACTATTTCCATCGACACACCATCAGGGCTTTTCAGTGATGATAATTCCACAGATATTGACGGGGCAATTGTAGAAGCTGATTACACTTTATCGTTCCAGTTCCCCAAATACGCATTCCTTTTCCAGGAAAACGACCGCTATGTGGGCCAATGGCAAATATTGCCCATCGGGTTGATGGAAGAATTTATTGCCAATACAGAAGCAAAAAACTTTTTCATCGAAAAAGAAGATTGCCAAATGCTTTTGAAAAATAGAAATAAATTCGACCATAAAGGAAAGTTTGGCCATGCCTTGTTGATTGCAGGGGGCTACGGAAAGATGGGCGCGGCAGTGCTGGCTTCGGAAGCATGCCTAAGGGCCGGCGCAGGATTGGTGAGCACACACATCCCAAAAACCGGCTACCCGATAATCCAAACGGCACTGCCCGAATGTATGGTCAGCATCGACGGGGATGATTATTATTTTTCAGGCGTGCCCAATTTAAGCCCTTATAACGCTATTGGGATTGGCCCCGGGATAGGGACAGGCAAACAAACCCAAAACGCTTTGAAATTGCTTATCCAAAACTCAAGCCTGCCTATTCTTTTTGATGCAGATGCAATTAATATCCTTGCCGAAAATAAAACATGGATTTCATTCGTGCCCCAAAACAGTATATTCACACCACACCCAAAAGAGTTTGAACGGCTTGTTGGAAAAAGCACAAATCAATTTGAGAGGAACAAACTTCAGCGTGAATTTTCGATCAGGAACAAGGTGTTTGTTATTTTAAAGGGTGCACATACCTGCATTTCCACGCCACAGGGCAAATGTTTTTTCAATTCAACCGGGAACCCGGGAATGGCAACGGGAGGAAGTGGAGATGTATTGACAGGGATAATCCTGGGGTTGCTTGCCCAGGGTTACCCGCCGTTTGATGCTTGTATTGTAGGGGTTTATTTGCATGGCATGGCCGGTGATTTGGCAGCAAAGAAAAATTCGATGGAAGCGATGCTTGCCGGGGATATCAATAAGATAATCTGTGGAAAAGTGTAGTTTAAACAAAACAATACCCTTTATTCCCCGGCAGGGTCCGGTAACCTTTTTAATACTGCGCAATCTTCGTCTGCCTGGTTTACTTCCTCAAGGAAAGAAATTAACGAATTATATGTTGAATCTGGGTAAACCCCAATGTTCATTTTTAAATATCTGGTGAAAATAAGCTTCAGGCCATCGGTTGTTATTGTTGTGGCAAAATCACCAAACTCATTGCTAATATCCCTGTTGGAAGATTTTTTCTCTATGGTATATTCCACCGGGAGGTAGTAAACAACGGTGTCGCATTCGATGGTTGAACGGCGGATCAGGATATCAGAACCTCTAATGCCCACACGCTTTGGTAACGAGTTGAGTTGGTTAAGATAATTCATTTTAATAAACATCCGGTTTCCCATTGTTGAAGCAAAATTGGATGATGTAACCACGATATCTTCGACCATTGATGGGGTTTGGTCTTTTTTCTCATCATAAGTCAAATCATGTAAAACAAAATTAGGGATATGCAGGGCTTTTTCCGCCGACTCTTTCATATCATGTTCACTGCTGTAAAACGCCCTTTGTTTTTTGTCGAAATAAATTCCTTTGTATTCAGTTTTAATTTCCCCCCGTGCATTACCTTTATTATCAATCCTAAAATGTGCTAAACAGGTTTTGAGGTTTTCGGCACCGCTATAAACCTTTGTTTTTACTATAATACCTCCATCTCTATTTACAAGCATCACATGCCTGTCGTCGGTAAATTTTCCGATGTGCCCAAAAGGTAACCTTTGGCTTGTGCACTCAAGCCACACTGTATCTCCGGCTAAGGGAATACATAAAATAGCATGGTTAAATTGATTTGACGGGAAATCACAATTTATATCCGGCGCATCAATTCCGGCTTTGACAAGGGTATAATACGAGTCAACCCCCGCTACATTAAGCAAAGACTTCATGTAATTAGTTAGCGCCTTACAATCGCCGTAGGATAAATCATCCACAGTTTCGGCATCAATGGGCTTCCAACCACCAATACCAATCTGAATGTTCACATATCGGGTTTTATCCTGCATGTAATTGTAAAGTATTTCACATTTTTCGAGGTCGCTTTCCGCATCACCAATAATCCTGGCGATTATAACTTTTGTCTTACCGGGTAACTTATCCTGCCCTTCATTTAGCGCATTTATCCACTGGCCAAAGCCCTCCCAGGATTCGCAATTCCCTTCCAATCCATCAATTGAAAACCGGGCCGGGGCCAGATATACTACCGGAGAAATTGTTTCAAATGGTGGACTAAAGTATTCCTCTTCAAAAGAAGGATGGTTTTTTATCAGCCAGTAATATTGTTTCAGGTCTTCTTCAATGGTTAGCTGGCAAAGGTTTTCGAAATTATGCTCGTAGTATCTCAGCTTGATATCATTGGGGATCAGTGCAACGAAAGAAGACTTTTCGACAGCAACCCCATACTCACGAAAAGGTTTCCAATCTGGATAATTTAACAACCCATTATGTACGATCTCATAAGAATATTCAACTGTTAAGGGATATTTCACATATTTAGGGTCTATGATTTTCATTCTGGCATCCACAAACAAGGCTCCTTTCATATTGGCGCTAAAATCCTGAATATCTTCATTTTTGATCTTCCGCACCCTGTTACCATCTTTGTCGTAAATAGTGCCCTCAATTTTTCTGATTTTTCTAAACTGATCATATCCGGTAATAAAATAAGACAAATGATGACCGCTTCGATTTAGGATTGTTATTGCAAATTTCACACTGGTTACGGCATCTTCAATACTTTTCAGTGTAAAAACTATTTCCTCGTTCCTTATAACAGCTTTAGAGTTTGAAATGAGTTTTTTCGGGATTTCACTTACCGCATATTTATTTTCCGAACCGGCCAACAGCAGGCCCGGTATGGCAACAATGAAAAAAAATATAAGCAAAAAAATATGTTTACTTTTCATTATCTGTTATTTATTTCACGGTTATTATTATTGGCTCCGACTCTTTATTTACCACTTCATTATAAAATGCTTTTAGGTCTCCATATTCAGTTTCCAAAAACAGTTCCTTGTTTACAGCAAGTTTATAATTGAGCATAATCGTGTTGTTTATATTGGAAATTGAAAATGTAAAGGTTGCATCATTATTGGGCAACAACAAATGAACTTGCTCAGGGATTTCCTCAACAATAAAATATTCGGGCAGGCTAATTTTCACAACACCTCTGTGTAGAACAGGATAGTTTAAATCGATAGGGTATCGTCGTTCTTCTGCTTTGAAAGGATTGTCTTCAATTTTCTCGAGCAGTGTCATTGTTAGGTAAACAGTATTGCCAATTGATTGAGCATGATTTGTTATCCGCACTTCATATTCCTCTTTAACCGGCCCGTAAACATCTTCGATCCCAGTAATCTTAGCATCAATTATTTCAATATCAGGATGCCCTTTCGTAAGATATTCAACATACTCATCAATACTGTTGTAATTCTCAAGTTTCTTCCGAATATCATACGCGGCATAGTCCATTTTAATGTACGAAAGTTTGCCTGTAAGCGATAAATCCTTTTGCAAACTTAATTCGTAATAGGACAACTGATCATCCTTGTATGCTGTATTTATGTCAATCCATCTTGATGCGTCTTTATCAACCAGCCGCCCCTTCCAGTTTAGGCATTTCTTTGGCAACATATAGTATGGAAGATATTTATCAGTACCATCGACAAGCACAAAACCATCACCAATCTTTACATAAGCCAGCACATAATTAAGCCGTTGAAAACTAGCGTAAACCAGAGATAAAATACCATTCTCCTTTGTACTTAAAACCACGGGATATACTTCAAAATCCAACTTTTCAAGTAACCTGATCAGTGTTAGGTTTATATCTGCTGAGTTCCCTATACCCTCATCTCGTGCACCACTTAATGTATGACATTTAGCTGTGTAGCGGTCTCTCCCATTAAATTCAATGGTTTCGTGCACGAAGTCGAGGGCTGCAACAATTTTCGCTTCCTGAGTCTGATATTTTGAATTAATTCCCTTTGCCACCTTATTAAGATAAGAGCCGGAATTTAAAACTGAACCAAATTGCCGGTTTTCCATCAATATTTTAGAAACGCTTTCCCAGGATACACTATATTCTCGGAAATATCCAGGAATGCTGATTGAAAGTATATCAAACTCAAACTTTGTTATGTAGTTTTCACGCGAAGTCATAAAAGGCTCCTCCTCGAAAGCCGGAACATCTTTTGCGACCCATCGATTGTTTTCTCTGATATATAGCGGTTCGTTTCCAAAAAAGGTTTCCCTGAACCTGATATAGTGGGGTTTATCAATGCGTAGCTCACTCCAAACTACTGGAACATCTTCCTGGAAATACCAATTCCACGGAAACCCAAAGTAGTGTATATGAAGATCTATCACTGAACCCTCCCTAACATTTGGCATTGCAACGTTTACAACACAAAAATCCTCTGTTATCCTTTCTTTATAAATGGACTCTCTGGAGAGCTTATCAACAACAACCTTACCGTCAACGAGATTATATGTATTGCCTTTGATGCTCGATTTCTGACTTACCCTAAACTTGCGATTGGCAAAATTATACCCCTCCTTTTTCAAAATCTTAACCCTAAAAACATGGGTAAAATAATGACTTTTATTGTCATAGTACCCATATGAACATAATACAACCGCCGCTGCATCAGGATCGGGCAGATACTCTTTCATTTCAAGTTCCTCGATTGTAACTTTCCCGAATTTAACAGGATCTTTTGCCCCCAGGCAGGTTTGGGATACGAATAGTGCAATTTGAAAAATGCAAATCCAAATGTTTATTTTCACTTTATTGATTTTTATTGATTAATAATTGCAACAAATATACTAATTTATGCAGGACTAAGACATTTGGGGAAAATGGCTAAAAATTATATAGCGAAGCGAACTAATAACCCGGAACTATTCATTTCCATCTACATAAAACCCAACCACAAAATCATCAATATAAAAACGCTTCCTTTCAACATTCCACACATAAACCTTTATCTTATCATTTTGCGACTTAATTTCAGGCATATTAAAATCAAAGAAAGCCTGGTCCCATTGACGTGGCCCGACAAAGTTTTCGATTTTAGATGCAGCCCAAACATAGCCTTTCCCCTCCTCATTTTCTATGGAGACCACTAAAGGTACATTGGTAAGGGAATCAATAGAATGTACAAATACCGACATTTTTATCCGGTCAAACCCTCCATTATTGACTTCACCAACCTTAATTTCAAAAGCAGGCCCATATTCGGTATTGACATCAAACCTGTAACTTACCATGCCGTGATGGAACAGCGTTGTATCCAGGTTGGCAGGATCCCCGCCCCAAGCCAATCCATCCTCAAAATCATTGGTAAAATAAGCAACAGGTCCAGGCGGGCTGATGCAGGAGTCGTTGGTGTTGACGGAATAAAGTGTGACTGCCGAAAGGCCTGAATAATTATGTTGCTGCAATTTGCAGGGATATTTTCGCAGGATGATATCATCAATTTCGGGTGGGCAGGGCTTGGTCCAGGCATGGACAAAATATGGTGCGTTACTTTTATCAACTATCTTTTTCAACGCCAGCAAATCTTTTCCTCCACCGTTATCGTATTGGGCAAACTTAATCCCGGGTTTTATCCCGTCCAGGTAATAATGAATGTAAAAAGGATTATTGACCACAATTGTATTGGTCACATTTTCGTCTCCAAATTCACCATTCCAATCTGCAATTTTTTGTGCTACATCTTTAAACTCCCCAAAATGCTGTTTCTCATAAAAGTGGTTGATCTGAAAAATCTGCTGTGTCCCAAATAGCATCAACGCAACGACCAAGGCCCTCACAATTTTTGAAGCCTTATCGGTATAAAACGAAAATAAAAAGAGGATTGCAAAAGGAAACGCAAACAAAAGAATGGAGAACTGAAGTATTGGGTTCCTGAAAATTGAATAGAAGTACCCGATTAGAAATGCAAGGACAAACCACAAAACCGAAAGCCAGTGAAAACGTGTAAATTTCTTTTCAGGTGATATAAAATACCCAACTAAACCCAAAGCAAATAATATTAAAAAACTTATCCATGATCCATTAACCGAATACTTTACATATCCCACAATCCAATTCGGATATGGTTTTGCTAACCAGCCATCCTCGCCCCCTACCCCACCAATCCCAAACTGGTACATAAAAACATCTAAATGCGGCAGATATAAAACCCCTACCGCCAGGCCTGCAAAAATGTACCTCCAAAGGTTTTTTCCCTTCAAAAAAAACAATCCTGAAATTCCAACAATCACCACAAACAAAAAACTGTAATGGTGGGTGTAGGCTGTTAGTGCAGCAAAAACCGAAAAGCCCAAATAATCTTTCAGGCACTTATCCTTATCAAAAACAATTTTTGTCCAAAACCAAACGGTGATAAGGGTAAAAAGAAGCCCGGGGCTGTAGGGCCGGGCCAACTGGCTGTAAAGTATGGGGTACTGAAG
>NIVA01000192.1 GCA_002254335.1 Bacteroidetes bacterium 4572_114
TTGTCGATAATATTAAACGGGGAAGCATTATCGCTCACCACACCAAGTATATTTGAAACACCCACAAGGATTACGCTTTTGAGGCAATGGCTTTCCCGTGAGTGATAGGCATTGCGGATTGAATGTAAGAAATTGCCGAAATACTCAGGGTTGACGCCTTCTATCTCATCAATGATTAAAACACATTTTTGATTTTTGATTTTTTCGATGTCATAAAATATTTTTGAAATATTTGTTATTTGGTAATTAGTGTCCCAATATTTATTTATTTCACCTGCAAATCTTTCTAAAAATGTTTCTTGTGGTGCATTCCTGTAATTTTCAAAATTGATATGCGCAACTTTATAGCCCTGCTTCTCCAGTTGAACGGCAAGTTGCCTGAAATAGGTACTTTTCCCTGTTTGACGTGGCGCCCAAATGGTAAAGTATCTTTTATTATTAACCAATTTAATACCTTCTTCAATTAGCTTTTTCCGCTCTAATGTATAATGCTCGGTGGGTATATTAGGCCCAGATGTATTGAATGTCCTCATGGTTTAGCTGTTTTGTGCAAAGATAAATAATTATTACCACGAAAATCTATCCAGTGAAAATGAAAAAAAACCGCCGGATTTATCATGCCTGGCAGCTTTTGTCTTTCTCACTTGCTGGGAGGTAATAGATCGCCACTTGAGCTATTTTGTTATTGAAAATAATTTATTGATGGAAGGTTGGTGTATTATTATTGAGTCTAATACAAAAAAGTGCGAAGTACTTTATCCGTGAAATTTCTAATACTGAATATCACTTTTGGCTTTGGAGATTATTAATGGTGTTTGTTTATCAAAAACCCTAAACCAAAAATCAAACAGATTCCATTCCCTTTTTGGTTATCATCAAATAATAGGTCTGTTTTTCTATCACCCCTTCCTGCACAAAGATATTGATCAGCACCTGAACCATCTTTTTGGTCCCGTCAATCAACAGGCGGAATTCTTTTTCGTTCATCCCCCTGGGCCTGGTCGATAACGCTTTGAGTAGTTTATTTCTCATCAAGTCCAGGAAGGAAGTATGCATAAACTCACCGCCATTGAAATATATTTTCCCTTCATTAGACAGGAAATTCAGCAACATTATTAATTTGCCCTTATTTATTTTTTCCCGGTTGGCCATCGGTTCCAATTCCTTTAAAGTTGGCTTTTGCATACCAAAACCTTTAATCTTATGTTCAAGCCATTCAAGTTGCCCTTTTGTCCTGGGGTCAATTTTTACCTTATGGCCTGATATTGCCCATGTTGTCCCTACCTTTTTCAATTTATCCTCAGTTGACATTTGCGTCAGGTGGGTTTGAAGGAACTGTAGCTCAGGTGCAGAGACAAGGCCCGTTTTGCCCGACAGCTCTTTAATTTCAAGTCCCTCGGCAAACAGGGGATTGCCTTTGTGCCATGCGGATAAAATTGTTAGGATATTTTCAGTAAGCTGCTGGCGGTAACTGTCGGAAATCAGATAATCATTTCCATTGAGGTTAATAATGTCTAAACCGGAAAGTTGCTTGTCTTCAATCATTGATTTTATTTCTTCGGCATCCACATCAATCTTTTCCGATAAGGTTTTAAGGGGGATCAGTTTTTCAAATTTGGCTGCTTCAATCATAATCAACCCCCTGAGGTTCTCCTCATCCAGCATAGCCTCCACAACTTGTCCGAGGTTTTTCTCAAGTTTATTGGTCCTTCTTTTATGATGAAGTGGTTTCTCGTCAATTATGGTACCGCCGCCCAGGGTAATATCGTCAGATGTATTTCGGATAATGAATTTATCCTTTTTCAGTAAAATAGATGGTTTTTCCAGATGTACCTGGACAATAGCATTTTCGCCACCTTTCAACAAATCTTTATTCAGCAGGTGCATGCGGGCATTGCAATAAAATGTCCCGGTATGAAAAATTACATGCGACCAAACTTCAAGATTAACTTTGCCTTCAAAAAGTTCGAGATAGGCATCAATCATTTCTGATGGCTCCATCTCCTGGCCAAGCAACAACATGCCACGTTCAAAATCCGCCTGTTTCATCCCCGACAGGTTAAATGCTGCACGATCTCCGGCAACGGCGTGTTCAACCGGGTTTCCATGGCGCTCGATGCCCCTCACTTTTAGCTTTTCCCCCCTTCCGGGATATGTGTAGAGTGTGCTCCCAACGGTAATTTTTCCATTTAGCACCGAACCGGTTACAACCAATCCGTGGCCTTTCACATTAAAAACCCTGTCGGTGTACATCCTGAAAAGGTTACCAGTTTTTTTTACCGAAACCTGCGAAGCGATCACGCCTATTTCATGCTTTAGTTTTTCGATGCCTTCACCGGTTTTGGAGGATACCGGAACAATGGGGGCATCATTGAGTGAGGTTTTTTCGAGGTAGTCGATAATCTCCATTTCGGCCAGCTCCTGCATCTCCTCGTCCACAATGTCAATTTTGGTCAGTGCCACCAGGCCTTGTTTTACGCCAAGCATTTGCAAAATATTGAGGTGCTCTTTGGTCTGGGGCATAATCCCGCTATCGGCAGCAACTACCAGCAAAACAAAATCAATACCATAAGCCCCTGCCACCATTGTCCTGATAAAGTCTTTATGGCCAGGGACATCAATTATCCCAATTGAAATATCGTTGTTCAGTTCAAGGTGGGCAAACCCCAGGTTAATTGTTATGCCACGGGTTTTTTCCTCTTTGTGGGTATCGCAATCAATGCCGGTGAGAGCTGCAATCAGGGCGGTTTTACCATGGTCAACATGGCCGGCAGTGCCCATTATCAGGTGTTTATCCATGTGGCGAAACCTCCTTGCATACCCCGGTAATTAAACCGGCAGCAACATCTATTTGGGATTCATCCAGGGTGAGCACGTCAAAAATTAGTTTACCTTTTCGCAGCACGCCCAGCAAAGGTTTTTCGCCTGTTAAAAGCCGGCGGTATGTTTTTTCGGCAAATTGGGTTTTCTCTTTTCTCGACCCCTCTTTCAAACTAAGCTGAACAGCATAACTATCAATAGTTTCTTCGGGCAGGGAACCGCCGCCGGTTTGCCCTGAACTGTTCACAATTTCTACATTCAAACCAGTGTGCAACAAACGTTTTTTAAGTTCTTCAGCTTTTGTTTTTAATGATTCTGCCGATGAGTTCATCATCTTATAGATGGGGCTGTATTTGAAAAATGTATCCTCGTCAAGGTATTTGATACACAGGGACTCGAGCAGGGCAACCGTTTCTTTTCCAACACGCAGGGCGCGGGTCATTGGTTGGTTTTTTAGCTTTTCGATAAACCCGGCTTTCCCGGCAATTATTCCCGCCTGTGGTCCACCAAGTAATTTGTCGCCACTAAAAGTCAAAATGTCAACACCGGTTTTTAACGCTGTACTGACGTCCGGTTCATCTTTTAAGATTTCGAGGGAAGGCTTTCTCAGTAACCCTGAACCCATATCCCAAACCACAGGTATCCCGGTTTTTTTACTTAGCCCAACAAGTTCGGTAAGGGTGGCTTCTTTGGTAAACCCTTTAATAACATAGTTGGACTGATGGACCTTTAACAAAAGTGCAGTATTTTCATTAATGGCATTTTCAAAATCCGAGACCTTTGTTTTGTTGGTGGTGCCCACCTCGACCATCACGCAATCCGAAGCTTTCATAATATCCGGCATCCTGAACGAACCACCAATTTCGATGAGTTCGCCCCTGGATATCACCACTTCCTGATCCCTTGCAAAAGTCCGTAAAACCAGCATGATAGCTGCGGCATTGTTGTTCACCACAAGTACATCTTCGGCACCGGTCAGGTATTTTAGCAGTTCGGTCATGTGCACATAACGCGAACCCCTCCCGGCCTTTTCCAAATCAAATTCCAAATTGTTGTAACCGCTTAAAACTTCGTTGGCATCATCCAGTAATTCCTTGCCAAATGGCGACCTGCCCAGGTTTGTATGGATAATGACACCGGTGGCGTTAATGACTGGCTTGAGGCTTTTGACAGTAATTGTTGCAACTCTGCTTTTAACCATGTTTACAATTTCATCCTTTGCAGGGACCCCGCCCGTTTCCATAACATCTCAATAATTCTTTATTTGGGTTTTCAGAATTGGTCAATTGAATTATGGGTTTTATTGGACATAAAAAAAGCAGAGAGAGCAGGGATCGAACCTGCCACAGCCGGTTTTATCCGTCTGCTATTGGTTTTGAAGACCAACTGGAACACCAGTCCCGACCTCTCTGTAATATAAATATTTTGTTTGCAAATGTAGTATTTAATTAAAAAGTCCGGTCCAAAAAGCCGTATTTAGTCGCTAATGCGCTAATAAATATTTCTAATTGTCATGTAACCATGTGGTTGGAAATAATGATATTTCGCTAATTTTCAAAAACTTCGTTTTTAGCCCAGGCTTATTTATAGCTTCGGGTTTCCAAATCCAAAACTAATCCCTAACGAGGAGATGATATTCCCGTTGACCTTTAGCAGTGGATCGAAATCTTTGCCAAAACTGTAGGTCAGTACCAGGTTATCCTTAATTTGATAGTTGATATTCAGCACCCAGCGGTAATGCCAGGCTGTTACATTTTCGGTTTCCATATCACTGTTTTTCAGGGATTTCTCCAATATATTGCAGCACCGCCTTTTCATTGCCCTGGTAAGTCCCTGTTAGCCATACGCCCCATTGTGGGGACCTGCTGTAATTAAATTCATTGGTTGGGAAATTAATGGAGACCGCCCCTGCCATTTCAAGCTGAAAACCTTTTCGGTTGGTCAAATAATCCGTAAGGTGGGTTTCGATGCTGTCAACTGAATATTGCGCTTTTAGGGGCTTTCGTATTTCATTTAATTTGGCCTCCCAATTCTCAACAGTAGTAAGGGAAGTACTGTCTTTTTCCAGTAAACCGAATTGTGTTTCAAGGTTATTTCTCAGGTCATTTTCGGATACAATCCCAAAATAATCCTCCTGATTTTGAAATTTCAGGGTTGCATCCTCGATAACAGATGTTAGTATGAAATCTTTAACTGCTGTAAAATTATTCATATCAATACCTTGCAACTCAGCCTGGTCGAGGTAGGTGCTTACAACGATATTAAGGCTTTCGATAACACGGTTCAAATAAATTTCGTTTACCAGTTTTTTCGCCTTTCCTTCAAGTTTGGAACGGTACAAAATTGTCCTGGCACCCACACCTATTGCATTGGAATTAACCGTGTCGGCCAATTTGTAAGAGGTTGAAGTAGCAATGGAAACCGACAAGTTAGACCAGCCTGAACGCCATCCCACATTTTTTAGATAGTTGCGTTCGTCTATATTTTTTTGATTGAGTATCCAGTATGGCATTACTTCAAGGGCGTAATCGGTGGGGAGTGCAAAAGAGTTGTTTGTGTAAAAGTTGTTATAAATGGCAAGTTCAAGGTCTTTGACGGATTTCGGCCTGGAGATCTCCGAAGGCTGAATCCCAATAATCACTGACGCAGGCGATGTTGGGGCTTTTAATTTCTCAAGCCCGACTTCGTTGCTTTGTGAAGCCGCCCACACCGGAAGTAAAACTAACAAGAGAAAAATTAAATGTTTCATTTGAACCGGATTATTAATTTAACAGTTGGATAGTCATCCTCCGACTCGGGCTTATCGTAAAGATATACCGGAGTTTTATTACCATTATCCTCAATGGAATAACGACAAGTAACCTGATCCTCATCATCTGCTTGTACATTGGGAGTGTTGTTTTCCAGGTTAGATTTAACAACGATGGCCTTATCCTTTAATTCTGATCCCAGGCCAAGGTAACCTTTAATGAAAGTAAGCGGAGTTTTGGGCCGTGCCGTTTAGGGCATCCGGGACTATGTAATGCTTTGCATTTAAGTCCACAATTTTAAATTGGGTTTCATCTCTGTGTACTGCCATGGTGTTTTGATGTGTTTATGTGTTTATGTGTTTGTGTGTTTGTGTGTTTATTACTAAATATAACCCATCACTCCACCACTTCACTACTCCATTCCTCCACCACTCCGTTCTTCCATTCCTCCATCACTCCATCACTCCATCATTTTGAACCGGATATTTCTTCTTTCTTGTCGGTTTTTTCCTGTACCCCTGAACCTCTTAGTTTCACAATTTTATTCATAACATCGAACCAGAAGGGGGCACCCAACGACAGGGCAATGGCCGTAATTAAACACCCCAAAACATAAAGCCAGAAAGCTGATGTCCGTGGATCCAACGATGATGCCGAAATTGAGATAATCGATTCCTGGTCCCTGATATCATCGATGATTTGTTTTACTTCGGTATTTACCCGGGCCGTGGTTGCAGTATCAGCATTGGCCTCCTTTGCATAACCGGTGGCGAGTTTTACCATTTCCAGCCTGGTGTCGCTCTCCCTTGTTAATTTTTTTGCAATAGCGATAGTATCCACATTTAGCGAAAATGCAATCAACAGCCCGATAATAAAGGTGATGAGTTGTATCTTTCTTTTGTACCATCCTGTTACCCTGTCCATGGTTTCGTTATACCAACTATCCAGCAAAGTTTTAAGTTTTTCGATATTACCATTGGCTTCAACCATGATGTTGTAAATAATCTCCTTGGTATCGCTGCCCTCTTTTTCTGTTTTTAACTTCTCCATGTAATCCCCAAAAGCATTATTGGCATCGTTGGCTTTTCTGAAAATATTGATCATTGCCTTCGAAAATGTTGGGGCATTGATGTAGGAAGGAAGCCTGTTTTTACTGCTTAGGTATTTAATTTCGGGCCTCTGCAAAAACTCATTGCTCAGTATGGCCTCACCGTCATCGTCCAACATGCGTTGCAGGCCTTTCTTCAACACACGCCCGCGCTCATTGATCAGGCTTGATATTAGCTCCGTAACAATTGTAACCAGCAGGCTGTACAAAATATAGACGAACACCAGGCCAATTACCACTTCTATTGCTGTACTGTTAAACATGATTGTATGGTTTTAATT
>NIVA01000193.1 GCA_002254335.1 Bacteroidetes bacterium 4572_114
ATGTATCCATGCAAGTTCCGGCCAGAGTTTTTCTGCTTGTTTTCTCATATTTTTTTCAATTTTGTGTTTCTATTTATTCGAAATTACTGTTTAGGTCAATTGGGATTGTTAATTTTAGGAAGTCATATAGTTGTCATTCAATTGTCATTGATAGTCATTTAATTGTCATCCAATAATTTTCGGCGAAATAAAACTAACTTTGATTTTTGATGCCAAAAAAATGACTTGAAGAATTATTAATGAGCCCGGTCAAAAAAGCTGTCAGACGGTTGTCCCCTTAATTACACATTGAAATTAAAGAATTGTGTATTTAGCTTTTAGCTTTAACTGTCTGACAGCTATCCTCCTAAATAATTACTTTATAGGTTATGCCTATTATTGAGCCCGGTCAAAAAAGCTGTCAGACAGTTGTCCCCTAAACTACACATTGAAGTAAAAGAATTGTGTATTTAGCTTTAACTGTCTGACAGCTATTCACCGACTAAACTCATTATTGTAATTAAATATTTATCTATTTTAACAATCAGTCGTTTACACCCTTAAAGCTTTGCAATTATTGCATCCGCCATCTGTGTAGTTGAGGCAGCGCCTTTTTCAACCACATCCGGACGGCCTGTCATCTTCATCATATCGTAGGTGCGGACTTTTCCTTCGGCAACTACCCCGGCAACTGCTTTGCGCAATTTTTTGGCAATCTCGTTTTCGTTGATGAAGTCCAGCATCATACAGTAGGTTCAAAAACACCAATACCCGAATCAGGGTTAATCTGTGCTGAACATGCAAAGCCAAGGCCGCCAATCAACCCGGCAAAACCATCGGAAACAATGTCGCCAAACATATTTCCGGCTACGATGACCCCGTAATTTTCAGGATTTTTTGTGAGCCACATCATTTGTGCATCAATGTTGGTGTTCCACAACTGGATGTCAGGAAAATCAGTTTTTTGGATTTCCATCGCCATTTTATACATCATGCCCGAAGTTTCACGGATAACATTTGGTTTTTCGCATAAAGTTACCGATTTATAGCCGTATTTTTTTGCGTGCTCAAAAGCTGCGCGTAAAATGCGTTCGGTGTGTTTTTTTGTAAATATACGGGTGGATATCGAAATTTCTTCGACTGGGTGCATGCCAAAATTCTTTGCAAATTTCGGATGGGTCATCATGGCATCATAAACTTGTGCAGGAGGGTTGCTCCATTCAACACCGCCGTAGAGGCCTTCGGTGTTTTGACGGAAGATTGCCACATCTACTTCGGGTTCTTCGATGGTGCCGTTAGATCCGCGACGGATAAAGTTGAGGGGGTTTCCCTTGTAAGTCCTACACGGGCGCAAACAAATATCCAATCCAAAATGCTGGCGGAGGCCAACGATTGGGCTTGCATAAACCAATTTTTTTTCTTTCAGCTCAGGCGATAATTCTTCAAAAGCTGCATCTTTGGGTTTTGATGTGATCGCGCCAAACAGCCCGATCTTATGCTCCTCTATCAGTTTTAAAGTTCTTTCGGGCAGCGGGTTGCCTTCGTTACACCAAAATTCCCAGCCGATATCGGCGTTAACATATTCGGCTTCAAACCCGGCCGCATCAAGTACTCTGATTGTTTCTTCAAGTACAACTTTTCCGATGCCATCTCCCGGCATTGTTACAATGGTTCTTTTTGCCATAATCCTAAAGTTTATTAAGTGTGTTAAATTTTAAACAAAATGTCTGCAAATATAATATGTTGCCATTCATTGCCAAGGTTTAAAAGGAATTTTCGGTAATTTAGAGAGGGTATGATATAAGATGAATGGGTGGATGGTTTTGGGTTTCGGGTTTCAGGTTTCAGTTTCGGCCCTGGCATTGAACCCAACCAGTGTTTCCATCCCTTTCCTTAGGTCAGGGGAAAATTTGATTTTGCTGGATGCCGGATGCCGGATGCCAGGTGCCGGATGACGGGTGATGGTTACCGATCACTGGTCACTGATTACCGATCACCAATTACCGATCACCACCCAGACACAAAGCGTTTCACTACTCTAAAATCAGTGGGTTGATGCCTGTATAATTATGTGGTGTGATTTTTCTCAACTCATCTTTAACAGGATCAGGAACCTTTAGCTTATCAATAAAATGATGAATGGAATCAATAGTGATCTTTTGGCCTGTCCTGGTCATATCTTTGAGTGTTTCGTAGGGGTTGGGATACCCTTCCCTTCTTAAAATAGTTTGGATTGCCTCGGCGACCACTGCCCAATTGTTTTCGAGGTCGTTGTTAATTTTTTCTTTGTTGAGCAAAAGTTTATTTAAACCTTTCAGCAACGATTTATAAGCGATCATAGAATGTGCAAAAGGAACACCTATGTTACGTGTAACGGTTGAATCGGTAAGGTCTCTTTGAAGGCGTGATATAGGTAATTTTGCAGAAAGATGCTCGAACATTGCATTGGCAATACCGAGGTTTCCTTCCGAGTTTTCGAAGTCGATGGGATTGACTTTGTGGGGCATAGCGGAGGAGCCTACTTCACCCTTTTTAATTATTTGCTTAAAATAATCCATCGAAATATAGGCCCACATATCCCTGCTCATATCCAAAAAAATGGTATTGATCCTTTTTAGGCCATCAAAAAAAGCGGCCATATTATCGTAATGCTCAATTTGGGTAGTGATTTGTTGCCTTTCGATACCGAGTGTCCTTTTTAAGAATTTATTGCCAAAATCCATCCAGTCAATTTCTGGATAGGCTAGATGGTGTGCATTGAAGTTACCGGTTGCGCCGCCAAATTTCCCGGAAAACGGGATTGTTTTCAAAAGGTTGATTTGTTGTTCGAGCCTGTCTGCAAATACCATAATTTCCTTTCCTAAAATTGTTGGTGATGCCGGCTGGCCATGTGTACGTGCCAGCATTGGGATGCTTTTCCATTTTTCGACCAGGCTGTACAAAACATTTTGAATTTCATCCAACAAAGGCCATATACAATTTTGGTAGGCATCTTTCATCGAAAGTGGCACGGCAGTATTATTTATGTCCTGGGATGTTAGCCCAAAATGAACAAATTCCTTAAATTCCCCCATCCCCATTTCATCAAACCTGGCCTTAATAAAGTATTCAACAGCCTTAACATCGTGATTTGTAACAGCTTCAATATCTTTTACTTTTTGGGCATCTTGCCCTGAGAAATTCAAGTAAATATTTTGAAGTTCCTCAAACTCAGAAAGGCTAAATTCCATAAGCTGTGGCAATGGCAGTTCGCACAAACCAAGGAAATACTCTATCTCAACCTTGATCCTGTATTTTATCAATGCCGACTCAGAGAAATAGTTTTCCAACTCTTCAACCTTGCTGCGGTATCTGCCGTCGATGGGAGAAATTGCATCTAGCACGGAGATGTGTTTCATTTGGTTGCATTTTTAGTTTACTTAATCATCCTGCAAAATTAGGTTTTATATTAGATAAATAACCGACTTTGACCAAAAACAGGCTAAATATTATTTTGATGTGCTGGGATTGATTTTGATTAATAAAGTTCCTATTGTCTTCCTGAAAACTCGTTCAGCGGCAGACCTGCCCGCCGCTTCGCTACGGCCCGCCTGCCAAAGTGTACGGCGGACAGGCAGGCGGGGCTGCGAAATATTTATAGAAATAAGATGATCAGACACCTCATTGAGGTGCAGAGCACCGGAATATTTTCGTCGGTTGTAATATTTCGGTGCTCTGCACCTTTTGTTTACACGGATGCGTGGTTTTACTATAAATATTATCGGTGCCCTGCACCTGGCCTGTCCAAATGATCCTGGCATTTTTAGTTGGATAGTTCTTAAACAAAAACGTTACGACATGAAATGAGTCCGCACGACCACAGGTTATACGACTCCATCCATACGGACTCGCTTCGCTTAGTACGGACTAACTTCGTGTCGTTTGTTTCACTTCAGGTGATCGTATAGACGTTAATGTAGCCTGTTCAGGTTTAGATTTAATGATTTGAATATAAATTATATAACAGAAACGACCAGGTTACATTTAATTATTTCTTTAATTTAAGAACTAATGCAAAAGCAGCTAACATTTCTGAATGTAACAAGTTTAATATCAACAGTTTTATTAACAATTCCAATCTGCTTCCAGGTTTTTTTTGTTTCTGGCATCACGTAAATGAACAAATGTCAGATAACATGCTATTATCTAAAAAATGTTGGTTTTGCCATTCGGGATGGAAACGTCAAAAGGATTTGCGGGTAAATTACTTTTTTTGATTTTGAAAAATGCTGAATAAATTATCAACTTGTTAATTTGGCATTAAGACTTCCAAATATAGTGTACGGCATCTTTTAAATTTTCGATGGCAGCCTTTACTGTTTTACCATGCGAATGGCAGCCCGGTAATTCGGGGCTCCAGGTATGAAACTCGCTACCATCTTTTTCAATCTCAAATGTTATTGTTTTCATTATTCGCTAATTAATAACAATCTTCTTAATCTCGATAATCCCGTTATCAACCAGTTTGAGGAAATAAACACCTTTTTGCAGATGGTCGAGGTTAAATTGATATGCTGACCCATTGGCCTTGATGCCAGGTGTGAACACTGCGATGATGCGGCCTTTGGTGTCCATCAGGTGGATTTGCATTTTTTCGGGCCAGTAGCTCATGGTCAGCGTAAAGATGCCTTTTGAAGGATTTGGATATACTCCGGTAATAAGTATTATAATCCACATGCATAGCAAGCTCCTCATTTCCCTGTGGGCGATAAACCTTAAATTGTAACATCTCACCAAATCCAAAACCATCCTTTTCGATGGTTGTTTCATCATTGGCGAAAGCCATTACTGCAACATTAGAGGTGAGGTTTGTTACTTCAACACGACCGGCACAATAACCTTCGGGTGTAAATGCCAGGGTGTACCATTCTGTGGTTTTTCCTGTGGCTTTGCAATATATGAGCTTTTGGCACACTCAGGATATGTAAACCCTCCGATATCATCCATCGAAACCCAATAGGCTTTACCTGGCTCCAAATCTGTTAGGGTCTCTATTCCGTAAGCAGGCCAGAAAACATTTGGCCCGGCCACTTCCTTTACAATAATCAAATCGGCCATGTCAGTAAATACTTCATCAGTTGTGGCACCACATGATGTCAATACAGGGATAAGGTTCCAGTTTTGGGCAAGGTCAACTTCTGGCGGGTCAATCTTCGATCCCGTAAGGGTAACCTCAAATTCACTACCGGCTTTTACCTGGTAACCAGTTTCCCACGACCAATTGTTGATTGTGTTCACGCCACCATCAGGGTAATAAAAATCTGTCATCGAGGCCAGGATGATGAAATCGGGGATGTGTGGCGAAAACATATCTTCAACACCTTTATTAAGTGGGTCGATATACCCGGAAATACCGCTCCATCCGGCAGGAATATTCAATATTTGTGAAAGATAAAAACTGTAAGGTTGTTGAAACCCCTGGGTAAGGATGATATCTGCACCTTCAAAGGTTTCGATAACAGTTTCACCTAAAGTCCAGGAAATTGAAATGTTGTCGCCCTCGTAATAGCCGCCGGCTGAGGCGATAACCTGCTGGGCGTTGGTACTTAGGGTGAACACAGTAAAGGTAATCAGGGCTAAAAATGTGATAAGTTTTTTCATGATAATTGTGGTTTTAAATTAATCGCTAAATATACAAACTTTTTTCAGTATGACAAATATTTATTGGGGATCATGAAATTAAAGCAATCCGTGAACTTTCATAATCTCAGCTAATTCAGGTTTTTTGCGGGCATATTCGCGCAATACAAAAATCAGGCTTTTGCTTTTGTCTTCGGCAACTTCTGCTTTATCTAATGCGGGTTTCATGGCCGTCCTCCTGTCCCAAATCATATATCCAAACATAAAAACAAACAGGGTTATTAAAATCCCAAAGCCCCAGTAGAAGAGAGTTTTAATATCGTTGAGTTGTCTTTGCTGGCTATCGAATTTAATGTCCATTTTGGTTTCGAGTGATTCCATTTTTATATCAAGCACTTCCATTTTGGTTTCAAGCACTTCCATTTTTGCCTCTACCCTGATAACCCTGTCCCGGTCGTCCAGTGTATAGGGGACTTCCTGGGTTTGTGCCATTATGGAAATCGACGTGAAACTGAAAAGTAATAATAACAGTATGTATTTCATGATTTAATCTTTTAGACAAAAGTAAACTTTTTTATAGTAAAACAGATATGAAGCCTAAATTGTTTTGTATCCGAAGATTATTCATCTTTAAATATCTGACAGAGATCCCAAAAATATAAGTTTCAGCAGATAAAAATGAATTAATAAGGGAGGTGGCCTAAAGTGATTTTTGTAATTCAGACTGATTATAAATTAAGTGAAATTAATATTTTGATTTTATCCCTGATATTTCTTATTGATGTAGCGAGTTAATTCATAGGTTATCAGTTTATTAAAATTTCAATAAACCTGGTTAAAGGCATTTGATTACATCTCTTTTAGTTATTTTCAGCAGTTCTGTCCCAAAGCTATTGATGCGAAAGTTGGGAAATTTTTATACTTTTCGGAACTTAAATACAAATGAATAAGATAGGGATTTTGAAAAAATTAACTAAGACAAGACTTTAACTTAACCATACTTTAAACAGACTTATTAATTATGCCAACAATTAAAATTGAAAACAGGGTATTTGAAGTTGATGACGAAGGTTTCCTTATAAGACCGGAAATTTGGGATAAAGAGGTAGCACGCCTTTTTGCGAAATATGATGGGATTGAAGAGATGAACGATAAACATTGGGCGGTTATAAATACCATAAGGCGCAACTTTGAAGAAAAAGGCAATGCCCCCAAGATAAGGGACCTTTGTAAAGCAACCGGTCTGCGGCTGCGCGAAATTTACGAACTCTTCCCACTTGGTCCGGCACGTGGTGCATGCAGGGTTGCCGGGTTGCCCAAAACTGATGGCTGCATTTGATTTATTTCTGTTGACAAACAACAAAAAGGAATGAGTGAACTGATTTATCTTGACAACTCCGCAACCTCTTTTCCAAAGCCCGAGCCGGTATATAAATTCATGGACGGGTTTTACCGGAAGCATGGTGTAAGCCCTGGCAGGTCGGGCTTTGATGCAGCAATAGAGACAGAGGAGATTGTTTTTGA
This sequence comes from Bacteroidetes bacterium 4572_114, assembly GCA_002254335.1. Lineage (GTDB taxonomy): Bacteria > Bacteroidota > Bacteroidia > Bacteroidales > 4484-276 > 4484-276. The sequence continues at coordinate 7,123 of NIVA01000193.1, forward strand.
AACGAGAAAAATTCTTTGCGGCCTCTTTAACGGAGATAACCCGAAACGGCTTACCTTTAGCTATAATGCCAGCGACTCGCTCAACATGCTAATCCAGGGCCTTACCGAAAAAGGCGATCATGTGGTGACCACTACCCTGGAACACAATTCGGTACTACGGCCATTGTACCACCTCAGTGAAAGTGGATTCATTGATGTTACTCATGTACACTTTGATGAAAATGGTTATGTGCATCCCGATGATATTAAAAAAGCCATCAGGGCCAACACAAAATTGGTGATTGTTAACCACAGCTCCAATGTTATCGGCACAATTCAGCCTTTGAAAGAAATTGGAAAAGTATGTAAGAAAGCCGGTGTTTATTTTGTTGTTGATGCCAGCCAGAGTGCCGGGGCTGTTCCAATTGATGTTGTGGATATGGGCATCGAAGGTTTGGGGGCAC
>NIVA01000194.1 GCA_002254335.1 Bacteroidetes bacterium 4572_114
ATGAAACCGGGGCATGGGTTACACCTTTTGCAATCGATCCTAATACCAACACTACAATATATGTTGGGATGAAAAATGTTTGGAAATCGACAAACAGGGGAGATTCCTGGACCAAAATAAGCCCGTGGAGCACAAGCACAACATTGAGGTCTTTAGCGGTTGCACCATCCAATTCCGATTATATTTATGCTGCTACACAATCTTCATTTTACAGAACTATAGATGGAGGATCCAATTGGTCATCAGACATATCTGGTACCCTGCCTACCGGTTCGGGCAGTATTACCTACATATCAATTAATAACAACGACCCACTTACAGTTTGGGTTTCGTTGGGAGGATACAATTCTTATGGTGTTTACGAATCAACAAATGGTGGTGATACATGGACAAACATTTCTACCGGATTACCAAGCCTGCCACTAATGTGTGTAATCCAAAACAGGCAAAATACAAACCAGGTAGAACTCTATGCCGGTACCGATGTTGGTGTTTATGTAAAAGCAGGCGCAGCAGACTGGACATTGTTTTTCGATGGGCTTCCGAATGTTGTTGTTACCGAACTTGATATTTACTATGACGATATTACCCCGGCAAACAGCAGTATCCGAGCTGCCACCTATGGGAGAGGTTTATGGGAATCGGATTTATTTACTGCTACTGCACCAACTTGCTACTTTACTGCCGATAATGTTTTTCCTGCTGATGATAGCGAATATGTAAGTTTTACTGACAAATCGACCAATTCGCCAACTTCCTGGGAATGGACAATAACCCCAGCAACAATAACCTATCAGAGTAGTACCAGCAGTACATCCGAAAACCCGGTAGTATCTTTTACAAACAACGGCCCTTATACAATTTCGCTTACTGTAACTAATGCTTATGGCTCAGATACTGAAACCAAAACCGATTATATTCATCAAGGACAGCAAGGCAAATGGACAGGTACAACAAATACGGAGTGGAACACTGAAACCAACTGGGAAAACCAAATGGTGCCAACTTCTTCTACCGACATTACAATATCAGCAACAGCAATAAACTGGTTAAGTTATACCGGTAATTTTGAGTTAGGGGTACAGTGTAACAATTTTAGCATGGATGGGGCATCGGAAGTAAGTATAAGCGGAAATCTTACAATTGCATCGGGCAAATCGTTTGTTTGCAACGGGGCAAATACAGTTAAGGTAGGGGGCAACTGGGATAATAATGGAACATTTACAGCAGGAACCGGGACGGTTAATTTATACGGTTCCAATGCAAGTAATATTACCACAGTTGGCAGTGCAACCGGAGGTGGAAAAATCGACAATTCCGGAGGAGGAGGTTATTATACTTCGGCCACTTATAATATTTTTAATTGTGTTACAGCATTTCAATTGGTCTCTGCAAAAGTGTATGCAAGTGGAGCTGGAGAACGTACTTTTTATTGGGCAAATTCCAGTGGCACAGTGCAGGAACAAACTGTTGTCAACTTACCGGATGGTGAAAGCCGTGTAACTCTGAATTTTAATATAACAACCGGTACGGATCACAGACTTGGGGTTTCAAGTTCTAGTCCCAATTTATATAGAAATAATTCAGGGGTTTCGTATCCTTATGCAATTGGTGCTTTAGGTTCTGTTGTTAGTTCAAATGCTGGAACAAGTTATTATTATTTCTGTTATGATATAGAATATTCCACCGGGTCGGGAGTAGAAACTTATAATAACCTTGTAATTTCAAAAAGCAATAATACAGTAACAACAAACGGAGATATAGATATTAATAACAACCTTACCGTGCAACCCGGCGCATGGTTTACCAACGCCACCGGAAACACTATTGCTGTTACAAACAATTTAACACTCGAAGCCAATGCAAGCGGCACGGCATCATTTATCGACAACGGTACAACCAATGTTACCGGTTCAACTGATGTTCAATATTACTGTGTTTCGGATTTGTGGCACTATATATCTTCATGTTTTTCTACCGGTAATAACTTTAATGTTCTTTTCTCAGGACAAGTACCAACCGATTTTTACAGGTGGGACGAAAGCCATTCCGAACAGGGATCAACAGGATGGTGGATTAATATACTACATTCGTCAGAGTGGAATAACACAACATTTGCTGCTGCACAAGGATATGCCATTTCTGATTATACCGCAAAAGCAACCACCTATACACTTTCAGGTGTTTTGTACAATACTACCAAAACCCTAAATATGACAAAAACAACGGGCAGTTCAGGCGAAGGCTGGAACTTGGTTGGAAATCCGTTCCCGGGCAGCATGGCCGCCAATACAAATGCCGATGCCAATAATTTCCTGTCGAGGAATTCCGAGGTTTTGGATCCATCCTATACTGCAATATATATTTACAACGATGCTATACAGGATTATGTTACTGTTAACAATGGTTCCAATGCCGCCTACATCAGCAGTGGCCAGGGGTTTTTGGTGAGGACTGCTACCGATGGCAATGATATCAGTTTTCATATTGATGACCGCAAACATGGTACGGCAACTTTTTATAAAGGTGGTGATGAAACCCAGCGGTTCTCCCTTACTCTTACCAGCCCCGATAATGTTATAAATGAAACAGAGATCGTGTTTATGGAAGGGATGGGCTACGGATTGGATCCCTCTTACGATGCCGGAAAATACAAAGGAAACCCGGACTTATCGCTTTACACCTCACTTATTGAAAGCAATGGCCATGATTTTGCAATCCAGGCGCTACCTCTTTTGAACGAACCAGTAATCGTTCCCATTGGCTTAAATGCCGGAATTCAGGGCACGTATTCATTTACTGCCGAAATGCAAAATTTTGAACCAAACACACCGATAACACTGGTTGATAAATACACTTCAAATCAGGTTGACCTCGTTTCAAATCCTCAATACAATTTTTTGGTGGATGAACCTGGAACTTACAACAACCGCTTCCTTATCTATTTTAAATCGGCGGTGGGCATTGAAGAAAACGGAACACAAGCTGATGATGCTTTTGAAATATACGCTTACGGAAACCAGATATTTATCTCTTCATCACCTAAAATTGAAGAATATTCGGTAAAGGTTTACAATGCTGTTGGACAATTGATCTTGCAAAAGGAGTTTAATTACAGTCCGTTTGAGCAAATAAATATTGATCAACCCGGGACTTATATTGTTAGGGTGTTTGCTGATCATGGAGTGGCAACTAAAAAGGTTGTTGTGCAGTAAAATGTAAAACTGTCAGACAGTTTTGTGATAGTTTATTTGCATGGTAGTAGGGTTTCGATTCTATTCCATAAATATACAATTCCCGCAACTGTCTGACAGTTCTCGTTTAAAAGTTGCAGTGCGGCAAAACTGTCAGACAGTTTTGTAATAGTTTATTTGCATGGTAGTAGGGTTTCGATTCTATTCCATAAATATACAATTCCCGCAACTGTCTGACAGTTACTGGTCTGTCCTGAATTTAGTTTACAGAATTTGTTGCTAAAACTGTTTTTTCGCTCTCAATATTTGCTGATTTTCTCTTTTGACTCTGTCAGTACGGACAGGTCACCACCAAAACCTGACAGAGTTCGCAGAACCTGTCAGAGTTGATTAAATTAAAAAAAACTTTCACCTTTTTTTTCCAAATATCCTCCATCACTCCAAAACTCCATTCCCCCATCACTCCATTCCCCCATCACTCCATTCCTCCATCACTCCATTCCCCCATCACTCCATTCCTCCATCACTCCATTCCCCCAAAACTCCATTCCTCCATCACTCCATTCCTCCATCACTCCATCATTCCATTTCCCCATTTCCCCATTTCCCCATTTCCTCACATCACCTTAAAAATATCAATATCGTTTTTCTGGAAGTTCCTCATCCGGCGGCATACTTCAAAACCTTCGCGTGAGCCTTCATCATTGGTGTTGCCTTCGATGGTGTGGATCCAATCGTCGTCCAGGCCGGTTACTATCCCGGTGTGTGTCCAGTCCCAGGGATGTAAAAATTTTTTGTCATGGTATTTGATTTATTGTCATTTGATTCGTGTCATTTGATTCGCGTCATTGATTGTCATTTTGCCTTCAGGCTTAATAATCTTACAAGCAATTAAATAGAAAAACCTGTTAGGTCTCAATCATTACATTTTCACCATTTTAGAATCAATTTTTCTTTTTAATCCTTTCAATAAATTTTTCTACTCCTGCAACCAGGTTACCTATCGGATTTTTTCTGTTCCTATACATTGTTTTGTTTTGCTCAACTTCAATAATCACCTTCATTTCGTCCCTGTTTAATGTGTCGATGCTATAATTGTACTTCTTTTCACTTGTGTATAATTTTAACTCTTTTACTACAATGGCCGTATCTTGTATGGTATCGTTTAACACATCGGTATAGTTCGTGTCGTATTTTATATCATCGAAAAAATTGACCGGTTTAACAACCGTATCCGAATAGCTGAATAAGCAAAAATCTTTATTATCAATTTTAAGAGTATCCAAAACAATTGCCTTTTTACCTTCTATTAAAAGCGTGTCACCTATTTTGTTTGGATTTTGGATATCTTGCCCGCAAGTATCTAAAACTTCAAAACTAAGTGCCTCTTTATTTAATAACCTCATGGCCTGGTTAAAATCATATCTGAAATCACAATCCTGAAACCACATCCTATTTTCCATCACAATTGAAGTAGTAACGTTCAGGCTATCTTTTTTGTCGATTTTCAAGGTGTCGCGCAATTCAACCAACGTTTGCCGGTCGGTCAACGAAATATGAAAAGTATCCTTTAACATCCGTGCAACTTCCATAGAATAGAAATTAAAATGTTGGCCGGAATTGAGAAAATAAAGCCCTTTCAACTTGTTGATAAAGTATTGCAGCAACTGCCCCCTTTTAATTTTCATCGATGTAAAATCTTGTGATCCTGGCTGGCTTAACTTTTTCAATTCCGATTGGTAAAGAGATTGTATAAAAATGGCTTCATTAATATCTACAAGGGTATCGGCAGCAATCATGGCATATTGCAGGTCGAAGGGATGGGTATGGAACCGGACTTTTATATCGGGTTCATCCAGGATTAATGAGAAAAAATTCCTCAATGCTTCTTCGCCGTTTTCCAATGCCCGTTTCACAATATCTGCCCTCCTGGCCTGCTCAAGCAGTTTCTCCTTACATTGCTTTTTAACAGCTTTTGCATCCTCAAAATTCACCCTGCCACTATAATCAACCAACTCAAAACCCTTGACTTTGCGCTCAGGGATAAACCACGGGTTAATATCCGTATCTAAAATTTCGGGCTTAATCCCAAAAAAATGAACTGTCTCATTTTCTTCATCATACAAAAAATTGCCCTCATCTAATTTCCCAAAATCAAACCCTGCCTTTACCCAGCCACGGCCAATAAATATAATTTCCTTGCGCTTGTTGGATCCTGATTCGAGGTGCTTTTTTGTGAGGAAACCATAAAAATTATAAAACTCATCAATAAAAGGCGGAACCTTTTGATATTGTTATCCTTTTCATTGAATATCCTTTCGGGGTCTAAACCCAGGTATTCATTTCCGATAAACGCAAGAAATTTATAATAAAATACTTCACCATATTGTTTTCTCAATTCCTTAGTTACAGCATTGGTGTACAAAACCCCAAATCTCCGGTCAACTTCCCTGAGGGTAATTTTCAAATCTATAAACAAATCTTCTGCCTTATTAGTAATTGTATCCTC
>NIVA01000195.1:0-3158 GCA_002254335.1 Bacteroidetes bacterium 4572_114
TCGGCTTTTATGCGGTTGCAAAAGGTGTTTATTTCCTCAATTAACCCTTTAAATGCTACCGCAGCAGTGTTGGGTATATATGAAAATACGGTATTGTTAAGGTCGTGGTTGATAGATTGCAGAATTGCAGGGGCCAACAGTTTGCCGAGGTTTTTGCGTTCCTGGTAAATGTCCTTGTCGGTACCGCGCGAAAAATAAATGCGTTCGAAGGAGCAAGCCTTTTTCTCTAATGGTTTTGTAAAACTGACCTCATCGATGCTGCCATCCTTTTTGATGATCAACACGTTGCCCGGTTGCAGTTCCCTGACGTCTTCCGCTTTTACGTTAAATGTGGTCTGTATGACCGGCCTTTCGGAAGCTGCCACGGCAATTTCGTCATCATAATAATAAAATGCCGGACGGATGCCGGACGGATCGCGCATAACAAATGCATCGCCATGGCCAAGCATACCGGCAATGGCGTATCCACCGTCCCAACGTTTGGCGGCGTTTATTAAAATTTCCTGTATGTTTAGGTCGCTGGCAATCCTGTCGGAAATCTCACGCTTTACCAAACCCTGCCCTTTGTATTTTTGGTAATGTACTTCGTTTTCTTCGTCTAAGAAATGCCCGATCTTTTCTAAAATGGTAATCGTATCGGTGGTTTCGATGGGATATTGGCCAAGCTCTACCAAATGGTTAAACAGTTCATCAACATTGGTCATGTTGAAATTACCGGCCAGGACAAGGTTTTTGGTAATCCAATTACTTGCCCGCATCACCGGGTGTAAATTTTCTACACCGTGGCCCCCGAAGGTCCCATACCTTAAATGGGCCAGAAAAACTTCACCTGTGAAGGCCATGTTCTTTTTCAGCCAATTCACATCTTTCAAAAGCTCCGGGTGTTCTTTTTGAAGGTCGTTGAACTTTGAATAAATATGGTTAAAAGTGTCGATGATGGGCGTAGAACTATTTGAACGGTAGCGGTTGATGTATTTCACCCCGGGTCCCATTTCAAGTTTTACGTTGGCAATGCCTGTGCCGTCCTGCCCACGGTTATGTTGCTTCTGCATCATCAGGTGCATTTTGTTGAGTGCATAAAAAGCCGTCCCGTACTTTGCGGGGTAATATTCCAAAGGCTTTCGTAACCTTAACAGCGCAATTCCACATTCGTGGTTTATGATTTCACTCATGATTTATCCATCAGGTTTGTTGAACAATTTGTGGGTGGCAAAAGTAATAAAAGGGGGAGGAAACGTGATGAAAAATAAAGGTGGGCAAAGAAAAAGTTTGGCTTCCGGTAACTATCGGAATTAAACACCGATCTTCAATTTAAGGTTATTCTCTTGGAAAGATACAAAGTTGAAAGGCGGGGATCGTTTCATATATAACCTCCTCATCCCTGCAATTACTGGCCTGTCTTTTTTAATTTGACCATAGTCCAGTTCCAGCCCAAATGGCCCAAGTGTGTTTTGGAAGTAATCATAAACTCCCCCGGCCCAGGAAAATATTTAAACAAATAGAAACGAAATTCCGGGATTACCATGAGCAAATCAAGGAGTCGCTGGAGGGGAAGGGTTTGATTTTGTTTGGTTTATTGTCTTAGTTGTTTTCTTTCAACGCACGGTATAAGTGCAATAAAATGAGACCATGATAAATGTTATGACAGTGTAACGACAATTTGTTTTCCATATATGGCTTTAATGTTAGCAGTAGATATTTATTAAACCCTAATCATTGCAATAAAAAAATACCATAATTTGTCAAATTTGTTCCGCTCGGAGCTGGTATATAATATTTTATTTGGGGGGCCACAATTATTTGTACCCCTTTCAATTACCAAATTTCTATCCTTCCTAAACGTAAACCGGTCATCCTTATCACAATTCCAGATTGGATAATACTGATGTTCACCAGTTGGGTTACTTGAAAAGGCAATCAAGTAAAGTGCAAAGATTATTATCCGACTTTTCCAGACCAGTTTGACTGCTCATTAGGTTTTGCGGTTTGAAGTCTTTTTAAAGCAGCTAAATAATTACGATTATTCATCAATTGAAAAACCCAACCAGAAATGTGTGGACATCAGATACTTCTGAAATCAAAAATCGTTAATCGTTAATCAGTTTTAAGTTACTTTATAGTCCCTATTTAACCCTCATCTTAATAGACTGCGACCTGCCATCAACATTTAACCGGCACAGGTAAACCCCATTGTTTGAAACACCATCTTTTATTTTCCAGGATATTTGGTGATGGCCTTTGTTGAGCATTGAATTTATTGGCACATCCAACAATTTTCCGGTAACATCAAAAACGGAAATATTAACCTTTGCTTTATCAGTGAGTTTAAAACTTATCGTAGTTTGCGTGATAAATGGATTGGGATAATTTATTAAACCAAAATCTTCCCCTTCGCTATCAACATCAACAACATTGCTGATCACTTCCAGCGAGCGTTCAAAAACACCGTTTCCATGGGTGGCCACACGGAGCTTGTTGTTTGAAGGTGATATCTTCAAATCCATTGCAAATACACCATCGCCCATCCCATCAATAAATTCGGCCCAGGATTCTCCGTCATCGTATGAAACATACACACCAAATTCATTTCCAAAGTAAATAATCCCGGGATAAACCGGGTCGTTAACTACCGACCAACCGGGAATATCCGGCAGGGAAGCACCTATATCTATCCATGACCCCCCTCCATTAGTTGTTTTATAAAGATGTGAAGCCTCAAATCCACCCAAAGTTACAAAAACCAAATCATGGTCGATAACATCTACATGTATATCAGTAATTATACGGTCGGGCAGGCCACCGGTCATGTCCACCCATTCATCGCCGCCATTAATGGTCTTAAAAAGCTGCGACCGGCCATACCATGGCATGGTGGCCACATACACTACTTCAGTACTTGTGGAAGAAACATCCATAGTTAAGGCCGGGTTATCGCTAAATTGGGCAGAAGTATTTGTGGCCGCCCATGAGTTGCCGCTGTTCACTGATTTATATATGACACTTCGGCCCGCATACATTGTTTCGTTGTCAACCGGGCTAAGCACGTAAGGCGATATAAAATTTGAATTTCCCCCGAAAGGTGGTGTAATATTGTAATAACCATATCCACCATCGTTTGACCTTAAAATGCTTAAATTTTGATATGAATTATAAATAAT
>NIVA01000195.1:3171-8140 GCA_002254335.1 Bacteroidetes bacterium 4572_114
CATTGTCATCCTGATTGATGGCCGACCACGATCCATCGCCACCCACAACCCTTCTCCAGTATTTTTCGCCTTCGTAAATGCATGAAAAATTATCCTGAAGGCCGCCATTTGCCAGGAGGGAATCGGTATGGGAATTTGAAAACCCGGGATAGAATTGTGCTGTTTGATAACCCCAGTTACAACTATAAAAAGTTTCGCCGCCATCGTCTGTACGATGTACACCGCCATCATGGGCAAAGTAAATAATATCAGGATCGGTAGGGTGAAATTCGATATCGTGGTGGTCTAAATGCAGCCAGTCGGGATGGAACCAATCGCCGATAATACCCTCATCAAGGTCGAGTGCAAACCCACCATTCTGCGACTGGAACATATTAATTCCACCGCAAAACAACTTGTTGTGGTCGAAGGGGCTTACCCCAACATAATGAGAATACCATCCCTGGTAATCGGAATAGTTTTCGGTATTAACAACGCCCCAACTATCACCGTTATCGGGCGACATACAAAGCCATGTACCAGTGGCACCGTAGCTTTGTGAATTTCCGATGCTTGCATAAATCATGCTGGGGTACGACTTTGCTATCATGATTCGGGCTTTACCACCAAAGTTTGTCGGGCCGCCGATGCCCATATCCATCAATTGCCAGTTTTCGCCACCATCCTGGGTGCGATAGATACCGTTTCCGGGACTGAACATCCCACCACATGCAACAAATACAAGGTCAGGGTCTTCGGGGTTAATCGCGATATCTGTTGCCATAACAACATCATGGACCAACTCCCAGCTTTCGCCTGAATCCACCGATTTGTACGTACCTTCTGTAGTTGCTGCCCAAACAATTTCCGGGTTATATGGATCAAATTTGATTCTTTGCACACCTCGCTGCTGGTTATAGGACCAATCAATCACCAGGTTCCAGGTTACGCCATTATCAGTTGATTTTAACGCCCCGATGCCACTCAGCCCACGGGTTGCCCTGAAGCTCATGCTGGGATAATATTCGCCATAACCATAACATTCGCCGGTACCAACAAATATGATATTGGAATCGGACGGCGACACTTCCACCGTTGCAATGGCCAGCCCCGGATATCCCAAAGAAATCCGTTCCCAAACATCCTCGCCAACGCCACCGGTATAGCTGCGCCATAGCCCGCCACTTGCCGATGCAGCATAAATTGTATTTGGGTTTTGGGGGTTCAGGCAAATGTCTAAGGTACGGCCACCTATATTTTGTGGCCCCAGGGCTTCCCATTGTGAATTATCTGCGGAAGCTTTACCGAGGAACTTTTTTGAATATTCAAAGGCTTTGAAATATCCATCTTCCGGAATGTCTTCCATCGGGTAGGCCCTGATGGCGCTCATCATGGTGAGCGATTTGTACGAGCCGGGGACATGCATCCCGTTTTCGCCATCATTCAATATTTTTGTTTGGTGGCTACATTTGGTAAACGTAAAAATTGCAAATGCAGCAAAAAGTAAAGCATAAGTAGTTTTTTTCATTGTATTAGATATTTTGTGGTTAAAGACGATGTGGTAATAATCCTTGAGCCAGGTCTAAAAAGCTGTCAGACAGTTAACTTCAAAGTTACACACTAAAACTATACGTTATATTTTTGACTTTAAATCTAAACTGCCTGACAGCTAATCATCCAGATTGATATTTTTTGTCAGAATCCAAAAATAGATATTTCCCACACTGGAATCAATAGGTATCAGTAAAAGGTAATATTCGATAAGTTATTGGAATATCTTTTCAAGGATAGTTTTGTCAATTCCCAGCAAACTGTCAGACAGTTGCCTGTTTGAATAATTTGGAGATGACAACTAAAATATTGGAATGTTATTTAATTTGCAACACTCAAACTGTCTGACAGTTGCCTGTTTGGCTACACGCATAACATTGGACACTACTAATTGTCAATTCATTATAAATCCGTGTATTTTTCGACTACTGAAATCTACATAAACCTGGGGAATAAGCGGCAGCGCCGCGAAATATTTATAGCTACCGGAATACCCCCTGAAGCAAACAAGGTGCAGCGCACCGAAATATCATTCAACGGGTTAATATTACGGTGCGCTGCACCTGATGTTTCTATATGGTGGCATCTTTGCTATAAAGATTAGCGGTGCGCTGCACCTTTTCATTTTGCGGGAAAACATCAATTTGTCTTACTTCACAAGGGTAGCCGCCTGTTTGTATAATTCGGAGAAGATAAAGCAGCTCAAAATTTAAATACGTTGATCCTGGTTAATCTGTGCAATCTATGGCAATTTCCCCTTATTTTCTTTCCTTTGTATTTAATATGATTAAGCGGTTTAACACACAAGAGGTAAAAGTCGGAAATATTTCCATTGGTGGAAATAATCCTGTCAGGGTACAATCGATGGCCAACACCAATACCATGGATACTGAAGCTACAGTAAACCAAGCTATCGAACTGTTTGAAGCCGGTTGCGAAATGGTAAGGGTCACTGCCCCAGGGATGAGAGAAGCAGGACACCTTCGGGTTATTAAAAATGAGATCATCAGGCGGGGGTACGACATCCCTTTGATTGCCGATATCCATTTCAACCCGAAAGCTGCCGAAATTGCTGCCGGGATTGTGGAAAAGGTCAGGGTCAACCCCGGGAATTATACCGACAGGAACACAGGTAAAATCAATTTCACCGAAAAAGAGTATGAGGAAAGTATTTGCCGCATCAGGCAAAGGATTAGGCCGCTGATTGAAATATGCAAAACTAATAACACTGCCATCCGGGTCGGCTCGAACCACGGTTCACTTTCCGAAAGGATTGTCGATAGATACGGCGATACACCCCTCGGTATGGTTGAAGCTGCCCTGGAGTTTGTGAGGATTTGCCGGGAAATGGATTTTCATAACCTCGTCCTTTCGATGAAGGCCAGCAACGTGCGCATCATGGTTTATGCCACCAGGCTATTGGTTAAGAAAATGGCCGGGGAAGGCATGGATTACCCCATCCACCTCGGCGTTACCGAAGCTGGCGATGGCAACGATGGCCGGATAAAATCAGCTATTGGCACCGGCACTTTGCTTGCCGATGGGATTGGTGACACCATTCGTGTTTCCCTCACCGAAGATCCTGTATCCGAAATTCCGGTGGCAAAACAAATCATCAAATATTTTGAAGGTGTCCCGGTAGGGCACAGTTCCCGGATTTTTGATAAATCCTTTTACAATCCCTTCGATTATAACCCAAGAATATCTGACAAATCAGTATTTAGCGACACAAAACAATTTCCTGTGGTTGTTGGCCATCAAAGTAAAACCGGGCCTTGTGCAGATTTTTCAGAAAAGCAATTTGACCATACAAATCAGAATTGGGTACACTTTTCCGATATATATAATGTGCGGTTAAATCCCGCATCCAAGACAGTACAATCCGGATCAATATTTAACAGCAAAGGGGAAATGTCAGTTTTTAAGTTTCGGGAATTGTTTAGTTTGCCGGCCCGGACAATGGCAAATAACCCCGTGATCTTAAAGAAAGAGTACGCCGACATAAATGAAGCCGACCTGATAATCCGATCTGCTATCGACTTTGGCCCATTGTTCGTTGATGGCCTGGGCGATGGTATCTGGATAAAACACAACAAAATCCCTCATGCAAAAACCACAGAAATTTCATTTCAGATTTTGCAGGCTTCCGGGGCACGTATCTCTAAAACCGAATTTATCGCCTGCCCCTCCTGCGGCAGGACCCTGTACAACATCCAAAAATCACTACAGGAAATAAAAGCAAAAACCTCACATTTAAAAGGCTTAAAAATTGCCGTGATGGGCTGCATCGTAAACGGCCCCGGCGAAATGGCCGATGCCAATTATGGTTACGTGGGCATGGGCCACGGAAAGGTGGCCCTGTTCAAAGGAAAAGAGATGGTTAAAAAAGGGGTGGATGAATTGCAAGCCGTTGAAACGCTGATTGATTTGATTAAAGAAAAAATGCCGTATATTTTTTGTTACCTGCTGCCGTTTCTTTTTTATTTTTTATCAATGTCTGTCAACGCAAAGATATTGTCTGTGTTCACATAAATTATTTTCACTTTATAATCTTTTGCTAATTTTCTATTTTCCTGCACAAAATGAATTAAACGTTTGCTTTGTCTTCCCATAAGTCTGTTCCAATATACAATTACAATGTATTCATAATTTTCATTAGAAAAATCAATCTCCTGCGTAACAATTGATTTGGAAAGATTTCAATTCTCCAGTCTTATTGTAGTAAAGTACTTGTAAAGGTTGATAGTGATTTTTTATTTGTCCTTTAAAATTTGTTGAGTCAAGCGAAGATAAAAGTGTCAAATAAGCAGTGTCTAAAATTGTAATTGTCAGTTAATGGAATATGGTATTTTTCTGAATACCGAATTATTGTTTGGTCGTCTAATCCTTTTGGGTTTTTTATTCCATAAAGTCCTTGTATTACTGATGAGCAACTTGTCAATCCAATAACTAAAATTAAAATCAAACTTGTTAAACACCGATTTTCGCGGCGGCGAAAACATATCATAATTTGTTCCTAATTTACTCCTTGCTAAATTATTCTGCTAAATTATTCCTAATTCGGCGAAAATCTTTTCTGTGATTTAGTATGTGCTTCTATCTCAATAGCTATGGCACAAAACCTGGGCTGATTTCATGTTGCATATTTTTTCTCTGTTTTTTGGAGCATATAGGATGCATTAGAAACGTTCTTTTTAAGCCCCGAGTCGAAAAAGCAAAAAAAATACGAAGCTGTCAGGGCTTTTATGATAGACAGGCTTTCGGCCCAACAAGTAGCAGATAAGTCCGGTTACCGATTATCGTCGGTCTATACGTTTATTAAAAAAACAAAATCGGGGGAGGTTGACTTTTTCCCCGGACAAAAAATGGGGCCAAAGCAAAGACAGGTTTCCTTCGAGGTTCAAAAGCAAATATTCATTTACCGAAACCAGAACTTGTC
>NIVA01000196.1:0-3937 GCA_002254335.1 Bacteroidetes bacterium 4572_114
GATTTTTCGAAAAGGGGAATTTTCAACACAAGCCCCACGGTTGCATAATCTTCGTTTACAGCAAGATTATTGTTGTAGGACATCGCATAGCTGTGGTTGTAGTTGCCATGTAGCAGCAGCGCGGGGTAGAGCTTTTCTTTCTCTGCCCTTACACCCAATTCGGTGGCTTCAATTTTCTTTTGCAAAGGTGCCAGCACCCTGAACTCACCATCCGCATAAGTTCCGGTTTGTTCCATAGGGATGGGTTTCTCCACCCGTACACCAGTCAGTGTAAAAATAGCTGCGATGGCCTTTTCCCTGTTCAGGGCCACTTCGTTGCGCATCAAATCAATCTCGTTAATACCGTTCTTGATTTTAAGCAGGGCAGATTCAGGAGCACGCCCGTTGTTGACTTTCATGTTGACGAGCTCTCTAACCGTCTCCAGCGAAGCCCTCTTTTTGTCCATCGCCTGCTCCAAAGCATCCATGTATTGTAAATTGGCATTGGAACTCACGATGACGGCCTCATTTTTCAGCAGGTCAATTTCCCATTTGATTTCTGCCGACAGGTACATCATTTTGGCTTTGGCCGCCATGGTGTAAATGGACTTGACGAATACCGGCATCGAAATGGCTGCCCCGGCCCTGAAAATATTCTGGCTGAAAGGCTGCGCAATGCTCTGGTCTTTAATCATCACGAACAAATCATTGGGCGCAATAGGCAACATCCCTGAAGGGGTATTGGCATAATCGTAAGTCCCGAAAGCATCGAGCTTGGGGAAAAGCTTGCTGTTGGCCATACTTTTTCCAAGTAAGGCACGCTCCATCAAAATTTCATCGCTTCTGATGTGTGGGTTTGTCCGGAGCGAGTCGAAAAGCGTGCTCATCTCTCTCCCGTCCTGCGCATGCAGCAAGATTGGAAAGCATAAAAGAATAAGAATGTTCCTGTACATTTTAGCTACCTCCTTTTATTGGTTTAAAATTCTAAATCTATTGCTTAAGTAAACACTTACTTTGTTATCAAGGCAAAAAAAATTATTTCTTTTCCAGGATGCGAAGTACCAGGTCAAACATCCGTTTGCAGAAGTTCACGCGTTCGAAGCCATTTTTATTCAATATCATTTCAATATTCAGGGTAATGGGAATGCCCATGTAAAGCGAAGAAAAGTCTTCGACTGAAATACTCTCATCCCAGGTGCCCATTGCAATACCATCAGATACAATTTTTCCAGCCAGCTGTTTTTGATTATTAAAAATAGTGTTGAGCTTGGTAATCAGTCTTTCATCATTCTCGTACGAAGCCTCTGAAAACAGCAGAATGGTGATGCCTTTGTTTTCGATGAGATAAGTAATTGTCCTGCACAAATACTTGTACAGACGCTCCGGTGGGGGTGTACTTTCGAGTGAAATTCCGCGGAGGCTTTCAATCAACCCGCTAATCACATCATCCATTATGGAAAGGATAATCTCATTTTTAGAAGCAAAATGCCTGAAAATACTGCCTTCGCTGATGCCGACTTCCTTTGCTATATTCTTGGTTGACACCTTCTTCAGACCGTCTCTAAATATAATGGCCAGTACGGCGGACTTGATTTCCACTTGTCTGACATCTGTTGATTTACGTATCATAAGTAAGTATTTGCTTGCAAATATAAAACAGTTTTTTGAATTGTCAAGGATTTTTATGATTTTTTTGAATGCCTCACCAATTCGTCCCTTTCTTTCTTGTTTATTCCGTATTTCTCTTTTTATAACAGATTGAAATGAAAATATGTTTGTCGATCGGTTTATTACTTGTTTTCTTTTATTTTTTCAATCCGTTTTCAGACAACTCCTTATTGGTTTTATTTTTACCGGCGGCGTTGCTATTGGGAGCGTTGGCATCGCCTACCGATCCTGCCACCACTCTGGCTATAAAAACAGAATACAAAGCCGAAGGAATTGTGATGTTAACTACTATGGGCGTAGCTGCTTTCGATGATGTGCTGGGTATTGTCAATTATAGTCTTGCAACGGCAATAGCCATGGCATTAATAAATCAGCAGCCAGAGGCGTTCGTTACTGTACTTGAACCCTTTTTATCCATTAGTGGATTAAAACTTAATCTTGATTCGCTCAGTTCGGGTTATTGGCTTGTGTTGGCTTTTAATTTTGAATATTACTCTGGGAGCAACTGTCATTCATGAGTTGTTAGGGCCGCTGCGGCAAAAACAAGTTTGAAAAAGGCAGGAAAAATTAGTAGTTAAGGGCAGTTACAATTTAAACATCCCTGAAAACAATCCTTTTGCTTCCTCCCAGTTTTTCTTGTTCAGGCAGTACTTAATTTTTGGGGCTTCAATCTCTCCCTGAATCAATCCAGCATTTTTCAATTCTTTCAAGTGTTGTGATAAAGTTGATTTTGCAATTGGCAGTTCCTCACTCAAATCGCCACTGTAGCAACAGCTTTGTTTTGATAGGGTTTCCAAAATATACATCCTGATAGGATGCCCCATGGCCTTGGCATAGCGTGCGGCCTTTTTCTGATCGTTGGTTAATATTTCTTTGTTTCTCATTCTATAATCTATTCAATCATAAACCTAACCCCTGCATTAATCGACCGGCCAATTATCGGACCCCAAACCATAGAACTGTCAAAATATTCACCGAAAGGATCGTCGGCGGCCAGGATTGGATTTTCCTGTTTATAGTTTGTCAGGTTCTCGGCCCCGAGGTAAACTTCCCATTTGCTGAATTTCCGCAAAACCTGGGCATGGATAATAAAATATGAGGGTGATTTTTCCTCCAATTGATATTCTACAGGATTGCTTTTAGTATCGGGTATGTTGCTGGTACCATTGTATTGGGTTGTAAATGTAAAATTCCATTTTTCGTATTTGGTTGAATAATGGAGCGAGAGCAAACCTTTATGTGGACTGACCAGCGGCTTGCGGATCAATTTATCGCTCATCGTAATTTTTACATCATTGTAACGGTAGGCCAGGGTTATTTCAAATCCTTCGATTACATCAACAATTAAATCGGTTTGGAAACTATTGGAAAAAGATTTGCCTTTCAGATTGTAAAAAAACACAGATGTAGGTTCGCGGTTAACATCAACCACAATTTGGTTTTGAAACACGGTCCGGTAAAAATCCACATTGACCGTTAGCTTTCTAAAATCATCCAACTGGAATTGCTGAATAATATTCCCCCCAAAGTTCCATGCTTTTTCCAATTGAAATTCCTCTTCAAAAACAAACCTCCTGGAACTTGCCAGTAACCCGATATTTTCGGGCAAAACCCAGGCCGACCTTAATCCCCTGCCAACAGATGCCCGTATCGATCCGCTTTCGTTTAATTTGTATTTTATGTGCAAACGGGGCACAAATACAAACTCATGGATGTTGTGATAATCACCTCGTAAACCTGCGATAACGGTAAAATTGTTACCCAAATATGTGTATTCGGTAAATATGCCGGTAACCATCTCGTTTCGTTTAATTATGGTGTCGTTTACCGTCTCTTTTAAATTATCGGAAACCAGGCTGAACCCTCCCGTCATTTTATGATTTTTACTCCTCAAATCCGATTGATAAAGTATCCTGATGTTAAGGCTGTTTTGTATTGCATCATACTTTCGGATGCCAAAAAAAGAGTTCATCGAATGGTAAACATAATTGGCATTAACACCCAGGCTTCCATTGTTTTCACTATCCAAAAGAAAGCCGGTATTTTCATAAATATTAATTCGTTCTGAAGTAATTGGTATGCCGTAGTATTCATCGCCCCCTTTATCTTTTTCAGGATTAAACTGAACCTGTCCACCTGTCCGGTCTTCAGTCAAAACTTCAAATCCAAACCGGCTTTTAATCTTGTTTTCATGGTTGAAAAAATATCGGTTTGAAATCATAAACAAACCACCGGTTGGCATATCCAGGAAGCCATCACCGTTGTTATCCACTTTGTTTTTTAAACCCGA
>NIVA01000196.1:3942-4278 GCA_002254335.1 Bacteroidetes bacterium 4572_114
TACAATTGTTTGTAATTTGTCATTTATCTTAAAGGCAGTGTTGGCATTAAATTCAACCCGTTGATGTTCGTTTACAAACAGGTCGAGATAAAGTTTTTGCTTGTCTTCAGGTTTCTTCAGGTCGATATTTATTTGGCCGGTAATGCTTTCATAACCATGGACAACCGAAGAAGTCCCCTTGGAAATACTGATGGATTTTAGCCAGGGGCCAGGCACATAATTTAACCCATACATTGATGCAAGCAGCCGTATTGATGGCTGGTTTTCGGTAAGTATCTGACAATAGATTCCGGCAAGTCCCAGCATCTGGATTTGTTTGGCCCCGGTAACGGCATC